>JADLBE010000053.1 GCA_020847915.1 Saprospiraceae bacterium
AGCGCTTCGAAGAAGATGATTCAGACGAAATAAGTTTAAAGTTTAAAGTTTAAGAGTTTAAAGTTGCGAGAGGCGTCCCGGGTTCGGGGCGCCTCTTGTTACTTTAAACTTTAAACTTTAAACTTTAAACTTATTACAAGAGGCGCCCCGGGTTCGGGGTGCCTCTTGTGTTTTGGGAATAGCTTTTTAAACGCTCTTTTTGAAACAACCGTTTTTAAATGATTTCCATACATAACAATTTCCGCACATGATGATGGCATGAATTTTGAGCGTAGAAACTGTTGATAATCAGCTCCTTTTTAACTTTTGGATGTGTTGTCGATGTTTTATCTTTGACAGTATTTAATTTTTTATAATCCGTAATCCTCTTTCATCACACGTTTTGAGCTCATCCTCAAAACACTACTGCAAATCATCCGATGACCGATCGATTTACTTTTTCTGCTTTTTCCAAAAAAGCGGACAGCCCGCTTTGGCTTAAATGCCTGATTTTTTTCCATTTTCTTTTTGCGATCAACCAGGTTTCCTACGGACAATGTAATCCGGCAGGCAATGTATCGCGTTATGAATTTGATGTTGACCCAACGACCAATCTTAATCTGATTGGACAACAGTTTTGTACGTCAGCAGCAGATGGCACCAATTGTTGCGGACAGCAACCCACTTACCGTTGTTTGGATATCGTCCTTAATTTGGACGAAGGACCTAATGGTGAACAGTTTAGTCCTGCTTGTGAAGGTGTCTTAAACCTATGGACGGCGCAAGGCGATTTTGATGCTTTGTATTTCAACATTGGCACTTCCGATCCTGCCGGCGGCGGAACGGATTGTGGTTCGCCCATTACTTTGGGCAACAATTACAGCATGGCAGTTTCCATTACCGGAGATATCAACGGTGACCTGATTGTTGACCTTACGGTAAAAAACAACCTGGGTGTTACAACTTACAACACCACAACACTTGCAACGGCAGGCCAGTCCATCATATTTACGATGTGCAAAACTGGTTTTGGTTGCGTGGAAAACGAACTCATTTTCGGATGCTGCGACCTCACAGGAACGCTTGATCCTGCTCCCGGTGCTGCTACCACCGTTTGTGCAGGCGAGTCAACCGATCTGAAAATCACTGTCGGGGGCGGCACGGCACCATACTCAGCTACCCTACGTTGTGAATCGCCTACGGATACAACCTATTTTACGGTTGTTATTCCCGACGACGGCGACGGCGACCCCTTGATGGACATGCTGGCCTTTCCAGTTTCACCAACCACGAATTGCACCTATACGTTGTTAAGTGTTGTGGATCAGTCCTGTGTTGAGGTGATCACCGGGGAAACTGTTCTTATCTCAGTCAATAACGTAACCGGTGGAGCCATTGATTCCGACCAAACGATTTGTGAGGGCGGAAACCCTGCCATCATCGAAGAAACGACTGCATCCTCAGGTTCCGGCACTGTAACTTACCGTTGGGAAAGTTCCACAACGCTGGACTGCGAAACCGGTTTTGCAACCATTGACGGAGCAGAGGCCATTACCTACGACCCGCCGGCCGGTTTGACTGAAAGCACCATTTACCGCCGGGTTACCATTTCCACTTTGAATGACGTTGTTTGCGAAGCGTACAGCAATTGTGTAACCATTACGACCAATCCCGTACCAACGGTAAACCCGGTCGTCAGCCAGTCTTACTGTGCTGGCTCGAACGTACCTTCGGTAGTTTTCACCAGCGACAATCCAGATGCGGTTTTTTCCTGGTCGCGCACCAACGTGGCCATCGGTCTGGGTTCCACCAACGGCATGGGCAACATCCCGTCGTTTACGGCAAGCAATACAGGAAATGCTCCGCTGACTTCTACCTTCAGTGTGGTGGCAACTTATACGAACAACGGCGTAACCTGTACAAGCCCGCCCATCCAATTTACCATCACGGTAAATCCTGTACCGCAGGTGAATGCCGTTCCCAATCAAACATTCTGCAGCAGTGTAACAGTGCCTCCTGTAACGTTCAGCAGCAGTGTAACAGGCGTTACCTTCGCCTGGTCGCGTACCAATGAAGCAATAGGTTTGGCCCCAACCAATGGTATCGGTAGCGTTCCTTCTTTTACCACTACCAATGCCGGTACAACACCGTTGACTTCAACTTTCAGCGTGGTGGCCAGTTACACCAACAACGGTGTACTTTGCACGGGTACGCCGATCCAGTTTACCATCACCGTAAATCCGACGCCGACGGTTGATGCCGTAGCAAACCAAACCTATTGTGCAGGCGCGGGTGTACCGCCGGTTGTTTTCACCAGCACCGTACCCGGCGCAACCTTCGAATGGTCGCGCACCAACGAGGCCATCGGGTTGGGTGCAAACAGTGGTATGGGCAACATTCCTTCGTTTACGGCTTCCAATGCCGGATCATCACCCATCACTTCAACATTCAGCGTTGTTGCTTCCTACACCAACAACGGTGTAACCTGCACGGGCACACCCCTCCAGTTTACCATCACCGTAAATCCTGTGCCCCAGGTGAACGCTGTGGCCAACCTGACCTATTGCAACGGCGTTACAGCGCCGGCCGTAACCTTTAGCAGCAGTGTATCGGGCGTTACTTATGCCTGGTCGCGTACCAACGAGGCCATTGGTTTGGCTCAAACCAACGGCACTGGAAATGTTCCTTCGTTTAACACAACAAATGCTGGCACCACGCCGCTGACATCAACCTTCAGCGTTGTGGCCAGCTACACCAACAATGGCGTGAACTGCACGGGCACTCCCATACAGTTTACCATTACGGTTAATCCGACACCAACCGTTGCGCAACCCAACAACCAGGTTTTGTGCAACGGCTCGTCGACCGTTCCGGTAAACTTCTCCGGCACGGTTGCCAATACGGTATTCAACTGGACCAACAACACACCGTCCATCGGACTGGCTACCAATGGCACGGGCAACATCGGCGTATTTACAGCCATCAACAACAGCAATGCACCTGTTGTGGCCACCATTACGGTAACGCCCTCTTTTACCAACGGAGGCATAACTTGTTCGGGTACACCACGTACGTTCACCATCACGGTGAATCCCACACCGACGGTTGGTACCATCAACAACATCGCCGTTTGCAGTGGTGCAACGATTCCGCAAACAATGATCGGTGGTCCGGTGAGTGGCACCGTGTATACGTGGACCAACAACAATACCTCCATCGGCCTTGCGGCCGGTGGTACAGGCAATATCCCTTCGTTTGTGGCAGTTAACAACACTGTCAACCCGGTGGTAGCCACCATCATTGTTATACCGACCTATACCAATGCAGGCGTATCCTGCCAGGGTCCGCAATTCACCTTCACCATCACGGTGAATCCGGTACCTGTAGCCAACGCAGGCATTGACCAGTTCATTTGTTTGGGAGCAACAGCACAACTCAACGGCAGCGGCGGCATCAGCTGCGCCTGGACACCCGGAACGGGTTTGAGCAACACCGGGATTTGCGATCCCTTTGCCAACCCGACGGTAACAACAACGTATTTCCTTACGGTGACCAACCCATACGGTTGTACCGATGTGGATGAAGTTCAGGTGAAAGTTCACGTACCCGTGGCCATGGCTTGCAACGACAACATTCAGGTTTCGCTTAATGAAGACGGCATCGCATTAATCCTTCCGGACCTTATTCTTGAAGGCACTTATACGGAACAGTTTTACACCGTAATGATCACAACTCAAACGGGTGTGCCGGTACCCAATCCTGTTACCTGCGCAAATGTTGGTCAGACACTCAAAGTAAAGGTTCTTGACATCTGCAACGGCAATTCCTGTTGGGGAACCATCATGGTGGAGGACAAATTGGATCCGGTGCTTGTTTGCAGCGATGTATTCACCAACTGCGCCGTAACCAATTTGACACCAGCATACCTCGACGGCGTGCTTGGTTTTGCCAATGTTTACCCGAATGTTACGGACAATTGTGAAATTGAAACACTGACGTATGCAGATACCTGGTTTGATCTCAATTGTGATCAAACCATCAATGGATACAGCGACATAAGCGCTTACATCCGTCGGGTTTGGACCGCCGAAGACCCCAGTGGAAACCAGGCTTCCTGCACCCAATACATTTACGTTGAACGCATCCATGTTTATGATGTAAGCTTCCCTGCAGACATCACGGTTTCTTGTGAAAACCCCTCGACCGATCCGTCGGTTACAGGTTCACCGTTTTATGTAAACCCGGATTTCCCCGGACAAATATTCCCGCTTCATCCGGGAAGCACACACTGCGAACTCAACATCGTTTATGCCGATCAGATTCTGCCCATTTGCGACGGTACGTACAAAATCCTGCGCACCTGGACGGCACTTGACTGGTGTTTGCCAACTTCGCCATTCCCACCCACCACCAATCCGTTGTATTACATCCAATTGATCAAGGTGGAGGACAACAGCGGACCCGTTTTTGTTTGTCCGGACGACCTCACGGTAAGCACCAATCCGTTCGATTGTGAACGCGACCTGAACCTGCCCGATGTTTTTATTGAAGATGCCTGTTCGCGCATCGCTTCAATTGTGGCTGAATACAAAATAAACGGTATTACCTACACCATCAATGGCACCCTGACCGACTTCCCGGGCAACAACCACTGGGATCCCGACACGCTTGGTGTTGTGGGCGTAGCCAGCAACCTGCCACTCGGCAGCAACGACATCAAATACATTGTTACCGACAACTGCGGCAACTCCACGGTTTGCACCTTCGAAATTTATGTTGAAGACGGCACTCCCCCCACGGCCGTGTGCGACGAATACACCCAGGTGTCGCTTGGTATTGACGGAACCATTCTGGTAAATGCCTCTACGTTTGACGACGGCTCGTATGACAACTGTTCGACCGTTGAATTCAAAGCGCGCCGCATGGATGACAACACTTGTCAGGGCGTGGATAAATTCCATGATCAGGTGCGTTTCTGCTGTTCCGACATCGGCGATACCGTGACGGTCATCTTCCGTGTTTACGATGTTGACGTTCCTTCGGGCGATGTGGATCTTGACTTTGAAGAAGATCACAGCAACGACTGTATGGTACAGGTATTGGTCGACGACAAACTCAAACCCGTTTGCCAGGCTCCTGTGAACGTAACCGTTTCGTGCGAAAATTTCGACCCAAGCTTGTGGGCTTACGGCACCGCCACTGCGGCAGACAACTGCTGCATGGATACGATCACGTCTGTAACCGTTCTGACCAATTTTGACACCACCTGCAACAAGGGTACGATAACGCGCCGTTGGACAGCTTACGATTGTGCAGGACAATCCAGCTCTTGTACGCAGCGGGTAGTTGTAAACTACGAGCAGGATTACTTCGTTCGTTTCCCGAACGATAAAATCCTTTATGCCTGCGACAGCACGTTTTTTGATCAACCCACTTTTTTTGGTGAAGACTGCGAATTGCTTGCAGTTTCTTACCACGACCAGTTGTTTACGGTTGTGCCCGATGCGTGCTACAAAATTGAACGCACCTGGACCATCATCAACTGGTGTACTTACAATCCGAACCTCGGCTGCATTTACGTGCCCAACCCGAATCCGAGTTCCAACGTAAACTCGTCGCTGAACCTGCCAGGCCCCATCGTATCGGCGCCCGGCACCACCGGCGCCTGGGCTCCTACGGTAATTCGCATCAATCCAAACGACCCGGCGACAACGAATTTTTCAGTTTTCTGGGATCCGAACGCAAACTGCTACCAGTACAAACAGCTCATCAAGGTTATTGACAGCGAAGACCCGGTGGTGACCAACTGCCCTGCCTCGCCGGTTGAAATCTGTGACATTACGCCGAATGATCCCTTGTTCTGGAATGAAATGTACTGGTGGGACAACACGATCGGCTCGCACGACCTGTGTGAAGCGCCTACGGATCTGACGATCACGGCAACCGACGGATGCGGCGGAGAAAACGTAAATTTCCGCTACTTGCTTTTCCTTGATCTGGACAACAGTGGTGATATGGAAACGGTCGTTTCGAGTACGAACC
Source organism: Saprospiraceae bacterium (assembly GCA_020847915.1). Taxonomy (GTDB): domain Bacteria; phylum Bacteroidota; class Bacteroidia; order Chitinophagales; family Saprospiraceae; genus M3007. Next base: position 6,022 of record JADLBE010000053.1, read on the forward strand.
TGCCGGGTTACAACAACGTTCAATTCAACAACGCAAATACGCCAAACTACCTGGGCGGCACTGCACGCGCTTTCGACGGCCGGCCGGTTGCAAGCAATCAGAAATACGGTTTCGCTTTGCAAACAACCACGAACCTTGCTGATAAAACCAAAACCGCTTCCGTGCGCTGGAACACCTTGCAATCGCCTGCCAACTACCAGGTTCCGCAACTACCCTATGGTACCCACAAAATCAAGTGGATTGTAGAAGACGGCTGTGGCAACGAAACGATTTGCGAATACATGTTCACCGTGAAAGACTGCAAAGCACCAACGGTGGTTTGTCTCAACGGCCTGAGTGTGAACATCATGCCAACACAAATGATCTCCCTGTGGGCATCGGACTTCCTCCAGTACACGGAGGACAACTGCACTCCGACGGATCAGATCAAAATCGGTATCCGCCGTACAGGTACGGGTACTGGTTTTCCCACAAACCCCGACGGCACACCACAAACGGGTGTTACCTTTACCTGCGCCGATTTGGGCACACAGTATGTTGAACTTTGGGGTGTGGACGTAGCTGGAAACGCAGACTATTGTGAGTCTTACGTAATCATTCAGGACAACCTGGGTGTTTGCACTACGAGCAGCGTAACGGTTGCAGGTGCTTTAAAAACGGAAGATCTGGTCGGTTTGCAAAACGCTGAGGTTGAACTTCATGCAACGCACCCGGCACTTCCGCCGATCAACCAGTTGGCCATGACGGACATCAATGGTTCGTACATGTTCAGCAACATGGTTCCGATCAACGGAAGTTACACAATCACGCCGATGAAGGACATTGATTACCTGAACGGTGTTACAACCTGGGACCTTGTGCTCATCAACAAGCATATTTTGGGTGTTGAAAGTTTCAACTCGCCCTACAAAATCATTGCTGCCGACGCCAACAACAGCAAATCGGTAACAACCTTCGACATCGCTGAAATCCGCAAACTTATTCTGGGGATTTACGACAATTTGCCGCAAAACACCTCGTGGCGGTTTGTGGACACCGACCACATCTTCATCAATCCCGACAATCCGTTTGTACCGGCCTTCCCTGAAACCAATTCGATGGCCAACGTACTTACCAGTCAGATGGACAACGGGTTTATGGCCATGAAGGTCGGCGACGTTAACGCTTCGGCTTCTCCAACCGATATGGTATCTTCCGACGATCGAACATCGGGCACCTTGCTTTTTGATGTTGAAGATCGGTCGGTAGTAGCCGGCGAAGAATTGACCGTCAACTTCAAAGCTGCTGAAACAGTGGCCGGTTACCAGTTTACTGTGACCTTCAAGGGTTTGGAATTGCTCGATCTTATTCCAGGGGATGACATGACTTTAAATCACTTCGGTGTGTTTGAAGATGCTGTTACGACCTCCTTTGACGCCAATGTTCAGGGCGCCTTTACCGTGAAGTTCCGTGCAACCAAGGCTGGGAATCTGCGCAGCATGCTGGGAGTTTCGAGCCGAATCACCAAAGCGGAAGCTTACAGTCTGGGCGGCGATCGAATGGATGTGGCCTTCCGCTTCAACGGCAACATGGTGCAGACAGCAGCCTTTGAGCTGTACCAGAATACCCCCAATCCGTTTGTAAACAAAACCGTGATCGGCTTTTTCCTGCCTGAAGCAGGCGAGGCGACGCTGACGATTTTTGATGAATCGGGAAGACTTATCTACACGCAAAATGGTAGTTTCGCCAAAGGTAACAATGCAATTACCATAGATCGCCAGCAAGTTAACAGCACAGGTTTGTTGTATTACAAGCTTGAAAGCGGCGATAAAAACGCTGTTATGAAGATGATTCAAACAAAGTAAATGGTTTTTTGATACAGAAAAAATGAAAAATTCCCGTGGGCAGTTGCTTGCGGGATTTTTTTTATTTAAAAAACTAATTACTATAAACAAGTCTTTTACGAAAACAATATTTTTACATATATACAATATGTTTATACAAAAAAGGGTGGGTTGAAAAAAATTTATTACAAAAGCTTGACTTACAGCGTTTTTTTGTTCCACCTTTGCAACAGAGTTTTTTAATCCACTACAGCAATCCGTATAAGTCGCAAGTTCAAGGTCAACCCACACCATTGAACGCTACTTATGTATTGCATCATGAATCGAAAAGTTTACACATCCATCCACCCGCTTGTTGGCGTTGGAGTTTCCGGGCTTAAAAGCCTCTTCCTTTCCCTTCTCTTTTTTGGCATCCATCAGGCGTCCTTCGGGCAATGCAATTTGCATGTTCCTGTTCCGCTTGCATGCAACGACAACGTGCAGATTTCGCTGGACGACAACGGCACAGCCCTTGTTTTGCCCGACCACATCCTGGAAGGCACCTACGACTTGCAGTTTTATTCCGTGTCGATCACTGCACCTTCCGGAGCGCCGGTAGCCAATCCGTTAACCTGCGCCAACATTGGCCAGACGTTGAATGTAAAAGTGACAGACATTTGCACAAACAACTACTGCACAGGTACCATTACGGTGGAAGACAACCTCCCCCCTACCCTCGTTTGCCAGGATGTTGTTACGCATTGCGCTGTAACCAACTTTAGTCCCGCGTACCTTTCAGGCGTGTTGGGCATCGCCAATGCCAACCCTGTGGCTTTCGACAATTGTGAAATCGATTTACTGGCTTTTTCGGACACCTGGTTCGATCTTGATTGCAACCAAAGCGTTAACGGTTACAACGACCTCAGTGCCTACATTCAGCGTGTTTGGGTGGCCAATGACCCAAGTGGCAACCAGTCGACCTGTACGCAATACATTTACATTGAGCGCCTCCACGTTTACGACGTGTCATTTCCGGCCAACGTAACGGTTTCGTGCGAAAATCCCGCCACCGATCCTTCCTCAACCGGCACACCGTTTTATGTAAATCCGGACGTGCCGGCACAGATTTTCCCACTTGAACCGGGCACGTATTGCGAGCTCAACATTACCTATTTGGATCAGATTTTGCCGGTTTGTGACGGCACTTATCAGATCCTGCGTACCTGGACGGTTTACGACGAGTGCTTGCCTACATCGCCTTTTCCGCCCAACATCAACCCGATGTACCACGTTCAGGCAATCCAGGTTTTGGACGATCAGGGCCCCACGTTTGCGTGTCCGGACGACATCACCGTCGGCACCAACACAACCGATTGTGAGCGCGACCTGAATTTGCCCGACGTCATTGTTGAAGATGCCTGTTCGCGCATCCAATCGATAACGGCTGAATACAAGGTCAACGGCGTAACCTATACCATCAATGGCACGTTGACCAACTTTCCCGGAAACAACCTTTGGACGCCCGACACCCTTGGCGTGATCGGTTTTGCCAACAATTTGCCCCTCGGCAGCACGGATGTTAAATACATTGTTACCGACGACTGTGGCAATTCCTCCGTATGCTCCTTTGAGGTGACGGTTGAAGACCAGGCGCCGCCGGCGGCCATTTGTGATGAGTTTACACAGGTATCCCTGGGCATCAATGGTATGGTATTGATCAACGCAACAACTTTTGATGATGGTTCCTACGACAACTGTTCACCCGTTGCATTCAAAGTGCGCCGCATGGATAGCAACAGCTGCCAGGATGTGAACAAATTCCACGATCAGGTGAAATTCTGCTGTTCAGACATCGGTGATACCGTTACGGTCATTTTGCGGGTGTACGACGTAGATGTTCCTGCCGGCGATGTTGACCTCGGTTTTGAAGAGGATCACAGCAATGAATGCATGGTTCAGGTATTTGTGGAAGACAAACTCAAACCCGTATGTCAGGCTCCCGCCAACGTAACGGTTTCGTGTGAAAATTTCGATCCCAGCCTGTGGGCATACGGTACTGCTACGGCTGTGGACAACTGTTGCGTGGATACCCTTTCGGTCTTCAACATCCTTACCAACTTTGATACCACCTGCAACAAAGGCTCCATCACCCGCCGCTGGACGGTAGAAGATTGTGCAGGTTTGACCAGCACTTGTACCCAGCGTATTGTGGTCAATTACGAGCAGGATTATTTCATCCGCTTCCCGGTGGACAAACTGTTGTTCTCCTGCGACAGCTCATTTTACCAGGAGCCTGCTTTGCTGGGTGAGGACTGCGAATTGTTGGCCATATCGTACCACGATGAAGTCTTTACCGTAGTTCCCGACGCTTGTTTCAAAATTGAGCGTACCTGGAGCATCATCAACTGGTGCACATACAACCCCAATGCACCTTGTATTTACGTGCCCAATCCGAATCCCAATCCGAACGTCAATTCGCAGCAGAACCTGATGGGTCCGACGGTATCGGCGCCGGGAACCACCGGACTTTGGACACCATCGTTGATGAGAATCAATCCGACCGACCTGTTTCCGACCGATTTTTCAACGTTTTGGGATCCAAATGCCAACTGTTACGAATACAAGCAGATCATCAAAGTGAGCGACAACCAGGATCCGGTTTTTGCAAATTGTCCGGTATCGCCGGTTGAAGTATGTGACCTCACGACCAACCACAACCAGCTGTGGAACGAGATGTATTGGTACGATGCAGCAACAGGGTCGCACGATCTTTGCGAAGCGCCTACCGATTTGGCCATCACGGCTTCGGATGCCTGCAGCAACCAACTGAAGTTCCGTTACCTGTTGTTCCTTGACCTTGACAACAGCGGCGACATGGAAACGGTGATCAACAGCATCAACCTGCCGGGTTACAACACCGTTCCTTTCGGCAATGCCGGCAACCCGAATTTTTCGGGTGGCACCCCGCGTTCATTTGATGAACGTACCGTTCCTTTCAACCAGAAATACGGCTTTGCAATTCAGACGGTAGACAACGGCGGCAGTGTAACGGCTTCCGTGAAATGGAACACGATACAGTCGCCAAACACCTACGTTGTGCCGGAATTCCCTTACGGAACCCACAAGATCAAGTGGATTGCCGAAGACCAATGCGGCAACGAAAAAATATGCGAATACACCTTTGTGGTAAAAGATTGCAAAGCGCCGACGGTGGTTTGCATCAACGGATTGAGCGTCAATATTATGCCGACACAAATGATTTCCTTGTGGGCTTCGGATTTCCTGCAACACCTTGAGGACAACTGCACACCGACGCAACAAATCAAACTGGGCATTCGCCGCAAAGGCGCCGGCACAGGTTTCCCAACGAATCCTGACGGAACGCCACAAACAGAAGTCAACTTTACCTGCGCCGACCTCGGCACCCAGTTCGTTGAACTTTGGGGGCTGGACCTTGCCGGCAACGCAGATTATTGCGAAACGTATTTGCTTGTACAGGACAACCAGGGCTTTTGCAACAACGACCACGTAACGGTAGCCGGTGCACTAAAAACGGAAGACCAATCGGCCCTTCAGGATGCCGAAATTGAGTTGAACGGTTCCCACCCAGCCCTGCCGACCATCAACATGTTCGACCAATCAGGCAACGACGGTTCGTTTGTGTTCAGCAACACCATTCCTGTTGCCTCGGACTACACCGTAACGCCTTCCTTGGACGTCGATCACCTGAATGGTGTATCTACATACGATCTGGTGCTGATCAACAAACACATCCTGGGCATTGAAACCTTTGGTTCGCCGTATAAGATCATTGCTGCCGACGCCAACAACAGCAAGTCGGTGACCACGTTCGACATTGCGGAGCTCCGCAAACTGATTCTGGGTATTTACACAGAACTTCCGCAAAACACATCCTGGCGTTTCGTGGATGCGGCGTATGCATTTCCAACCCCTGACAACCCGTTTGCGCCTGCTTTCCCGGAAAGCAAATCGACGGCGGCGGTGCAGGCCAACCAGATGGGAGAAGATTTCGTTGCCGTTAAAATCGGCGACGTCAACCAATCGGCCATTGCGAACAGTTTGGTGACCACCAACGACCGCACCTCGAGAGCGTTGCTTTTGGATCTTGAGGACCAACTGGTTCGTGAAGGTGAAGAGGTGGTTGTCAACTTCACTGCTGCTGAAAAAGTACTGGGCTACCAGTTTACGCTGTTGTTGAACGGTTTGGAAGTACGTGAAATTCTTCCTGGCACAGGCATGACCATGCAACACTTTGGTGTGTTTGAAAATGCTGTGACCACGTCGTTCGACAGCGATGTACAGGGCGAGTTCACGTTGGTTTTCAGGGCCGTTCAATCGGGAAGCCTTCGCAATATGCTCGGCATTTCGGGCAGCATCACGCCTTCGGAAGCCTATGACATAAACGGCGACAAACTGGAGGTGGCGCTGCGTTTCAACGGCAGCGACGTTCAGGGAATCGGCTTTGAACTTTACCAAAACCAACCCAATCCGTTTGTAAGCAAAACGGTGATTGGTTTTTACCTGCCTGAAGCTGGCGAGGCGACCTTGTCGGTATTCGACGAGTCCGGTCGATTGGTTTACACACAGAAAGGTGATTTTGCCAAAGGGCACAACAACGTTTCGTTGGATCGTTCGCAGGTAAATGGCTCGGGCATGTTGTACTACAAGCTGGTAAGCGGCGAAAACAGTGCGTCGAAAAAAATGATACAAATCAAGTAGAGTATAATCCGTTTAATACGTTGCAATAGGTTCGTAAAACAACAACTCTCCCCGGGAACGCTGGTTTCCGGGGATTTTTTGTTGTTAATAGCATGATAAGAGCTTAAATTGAAAATTGTTTGAACTCTGGTTTGAAGAGTAGCCGATGTTGGGTTAGTTTTGATCTTGCAAAAGCAAACATTGTCGAAAGGAATTTCGGCCGTCACCTCAAACCATCACCTATTTATAAAATGTTTTAATAATGCGTTCTACCAACAAATTTGTACTCCTGCTACTTCTGGGAGTTGCCTTAACTTCCTGTGTTAGTAAAAAGAAATTCATTTCCCAGACGTCTGAACTCGAAGCAGCCAACAGGGAGATCGTCAAGTTTACCACCCAATACGGTGAGTGCATGCAGCAACTGACGGCATGCGATCAGGAAAAAAACAGTGTAAAAGCCGATTTGAATGCTTGTTTGAGCGCGTCCCGTTTGCGGGAAGAACAGATCAACGACCTGAAATCACAGGTTGATGACCTGAGAAAGCAGCGCGACCAGCAAGTGGCACAAGCCGGAAGCCTGACCCAATTGTCGCAGGATGCCAACAAAAACATGCAACAGACCCTGGATCAGCTGGCCAAAAAAGACCAATACATCTACCTGTTGCAAAACGCCAAAACGAGGGCCGACTCGATCAACCTCGCCCTTGCCGTGAACCTTAAAAGCATCTTGCCACAAGGTCTGGCGGACGACGACGTAGAGGTTAAGGTGGACAAAACGGTTGTGTTGATCAACCTGTCGGACAAAATGCTTTTCCAAAGCGGCAGTTACAAACTGACCCCCCGGGCCAAAGAAGTTCTGGGCAAAATCGCAACCATCCTGGAATCGAGGCCGGAGCTTGAGGTTATGGTGGAAGGTTACACCGACAATGTGCCCATCAAGAACAGCTGTATTGACGACAACTGGGACCTGAGCGTAAAACGTTCGACGTCTGTGGTGCGTGTGTTGCAGAACGACTACAAAATCAATCCAAACCGCATCATTGCGGCTGGTCGTGGCGAATACAATACGCTTGCGAGCAACGATACCGCCGAGGGTCGTTCCACCAACCGCCGTACACGCATCATCATCATGCCGAAAATTGATCAGTTTTACGAGTTGTTGAATCCGAACAACGTACCGAAGTAAGAGACAAGTTGCAAGTTGCAAGTTGCAAGTTGCAAGTTGCAAGTGGCAAGTGGCAGGGGCCGTTCCAAAGGATTGGGATGGCCCTTGCCATTTGTCGCATTCTGGCGTATTGCGAGAAAAAAACATTTTGAAGAAATAAAAATGTGTCTTGTCGCTCCTAACAATGACTTACCAGCTTACATTTGACGTGAAAAGTTTTTAATCCGCGTACCGAAATAGTCTCATGATTTTCCGGCCCTAGGTCGCGATGTGCAGGTATGTTGTTTTTATCAACAACATAGAGGGCTTCTCACAGCCTTTGCCACAACAGGCAACACATCCAACTTGTTTCCGCAAGATCACCACATCCTCAAGACTGGTAAAAAAATTATGTTTCCGCGGGCGAATGTCGTCTGGTGCGGGGCATTTTTATTTTAATATTTTTATCTCATCCCGTAATTTCATGAAAATGAGCGGAATTTTTACATGTGTATCCCGTTACAATGCTTTGCGTTCGATGCTTCTTGTTGGAAGTATCCTGCTGATTGGATCAGCTGCAAACATACTTTCCGGACAAGTATTCATATCTGGTGGTTCCAACGTTAACGGTCCGTACACGACCCTTGCTGCAGCGGTAACCGCCTTGAACGGGGCCACGATAAGTGGTGCTGTCGTCGTGGATGTGGATGCAGGTCACACGGAAGTACTGACCAGCCGTATCAACCTTACGGCTACGGGCACCTCCACCAACACCATCAACATTCAAAAAAGTGGTGCGGGTGCGAATCCATTGCTGATTTCTTATGCCGGAACGAATACACCCTCCAGTGCTGAGCGCGACGGTATGTTCAGCATCACGGGCAGCGACTGGGTATCGATTACGGCAATTAACCTTCAGGAAAACGTGGCGAATACCACGGAGACAACCTGTATGGAATACGGTTACGGGTTGTTTAAGGCTTCGGCGACCGACGGTTGCAAAAATGTGGTCATCGAGCTTTGCGAAGTTTCCCTAAACCGGATTGGCAACACCTCCTGGACTGGTGTGGGCCACAACGGTTCCTGTGGCATTGTGATGCTAAACTGCACACCTACCGCCAATACGGTCATTACGGTGACCAATGCGACAGGTTCGCACTCGAACAACATCATTTATTTCAATACCATCAGAAATGTGAATGCAGGCATCGTACTTGTAGGTTATGCCGCGCCATCACCTTTCACGCTTGGTGATACGAATAACGACATTGGTTTTTCCCAGGGCAATACGATCCTGAACTATGGAGGCGCTCCCGGTGCTACGAATCCTGCAACGGGCATTTTTGCCAACAACCAATGGGGATTAAATGTGTCGGGCAATACGATCAACAACAACGACGGCGGTGGCGTAAACCACGTCAGTACGTTGCGCGGTATTTTTCTCAGCACATCTTTAAGTGCTTCCGCTACTTGTAATTTCAACAACATCACCATCAAGAGTGGTGCTACCACCTCGCAGGTGGCCGGCATTGAGAACTCATTCGGTTCCACACCTGCTGGGAATACCATCAACATCCGCAACAACACGCTTGCGATTGAATACCTTACCGCAACATCAGGTGCATTGTACGGTATTTACAATACGGCCTCACCGGCCACGTTAAACATCCGCAACAACAACATTACCGGAATCAATTACAGTGCCGCCTCCCTTGCCGGCTCGGGTGCTGTTTATCCTATTTACACCACCAGCAGCAGTGCAACCATGACCGTCAATATTCTTGGCAACATTGTGAGCAATGTAGCTCGTGTTGGTACATCCGGTGGTACCACCATCGGTATTTACATGTCATCAGGAACGACAGGTATGGGTGTGAATGTAAAAAACAACACCATCCAAAACATGAGCATCGATGGTGCAGGCTCGGCCAGTACGATGTATGGTATGCAGCTCAATACAGGTACCATCGTTGCAGACAGCAATACAATCAACAACCTATCCTGCCTGAAAACCACAGGCACCGGTGTTCTTTACGGAATTTACAATTTTGCATCTCCTGTTAATGAAAACTACAATTACAACACCGTTTCCAACCTGACCCATTTGGGAACGGGTATCACGTATGGTATCTATACATTTACCACAACTGGTGTCAGGACGGTTTCTTTCAACAAGGTTTTCAACCTGAGCACAGGTGGAACAACCATCGCCGGCATGAATATGTCGAGTAGTGTTCCAAATATTTTCAACAACAAAATTTACAACCTGCAAAGCAATTCGACGGGATCCCCGATAGTTTCGGGACTTCTATTAGGCTCGTCTACTGCAGGAACCGTCAACATTTACAACAACATCATCGGCGACCTGAGGGCACCTTTTGCCGCCAGCTCAGCGGTTACGGCGCCTTCGGTGCGTGGTATCAACATTACATCAACCTCGACATCAACGACGGTTAACGTATCGCACAACTCGGTTTTGCTGAACGCAGCATCTTCGGGAGCCAATTTCGGTACGGCGGCATTGTTTGCCACCACCTCCGCCACGGCGACAACGGCGGCATTGAACCTGCGCAACAACATTTTGGTAAACTTGTCGACGCCCAAAGGAACGGGTATCACCGCAGCGTACCAGCGTTCCAGTTCAACACTCACCAACTACGGTGCGTTGTCGAACAACAACCTGTTTTTCGCCGGAGGTGCATGTGCCAATCGTTTGATTTATTTCGACGGAACCAACAGCTCACAAAACCTTTCGGATTTCCAAACACTTGTGGCTCCGCGCGACGCCGCTTCGGTAACGGAAGATCCGATTTTTGTAAGCACCAGCAGTTCTTCGAACGATTTTTTGAAAATCAACACTACTGTAGCCACGGTTGTTGAAAGCGGAGGCACTCCGGTTGCACCTGTCACCACCGACTACGATGGTGATGTGCGCAACGTGACCACGCCCGACATCGGTGCTGATGAGTTCAGCGGCATTGTGACTGTGGCTTGCGCAGGCACACCTGATGCAGGTACGGCAACAGCCCTGGCAACGACCATTTGTTCGGGCCAATCCACCAGCATTTGTCTCAGCGGCCAAAGCCGTGGTCCGGGCACCCGCCTTCAGTGGAAATCTTCGGCTACCTCAGGTGGTCCGTACACCAATGTGGTGTGCGCCGGCGCCAACTGTTTTGAAACCGGTCCGCTTGCCAGTGGCACCTATTATTACATAGCAGAAATCACTTGCGACAACTCCGGTCAGACCGATTTGTCCAATGAAGTGGTCATTACAGTGAATTCAAGTCCTGTAACAACCATTACTCCTGCTTCACCCAACCTCTGCCTGGGTTCCTCGGTTACGCTTACTGCTTCAGGAGGCATATCCTATTTGTGGAGCACTGGTGCTATTACAAATGCAATAATGGTGTCTCCCACTGTCAATACGACGTATTCGGTTACGGCGTCGGATGCCATTGGATGCACGGGAACGGCAAGTACTACAGTGTCCGTAATTCCTGTACCAACTGTAACTGCCAGCGCGACGCCTGCTGCGGTTTGTTATGGTGAAAACAGCCAACTGGAAGCAGTTGGTGTTGTTGGAATGCAGGTTAAAAACTACAGTTTTGCACATACACCAACGGTAGGCGTTCTTGATCCTATGGTCGGCGCTACCACCCTTGTAACTTCAAACGTGGATGATGTACCCAGTACGGTTCAAAACATTGGATTTACATTCAATTTTGACGGAACCAACTATACCCAGTTTTCGGCATCGCCGGACGGTTGGGTATTGCTTGGTGGCGGTACTGCTTCAAACCAATTTACCAACGATCTTGCAAGCACGACCAACATACCCAAACTTGCACCTTACTGGGATGACATTGCAACAGGAACGACTGGCGCAGTGCGCAGCGTTCTGGTCGGCGCAGCCCCCAACCGGATTTTGATTGTAGAATGGTTTGTGACCATCCCGATCAATACTACCGGCGCAGCTAACTCGACGTTCCAGGCTTGGCTTTACGAAGGCACCAACAAAGTTGAGTTTGTATATGGAACCATGAATGCCGGTACCATGTCAGCTTCGGTTGGTTTGTCGGGCAACACGCCTGCATCCAATTTCCAAAGTGTCACGGTTGCCACCAACACAAGCAGCAATACTACTGTTAACAACACCAATGCCGGTCAACCTGCACTGGGAACCATATATTCATTTACGCCTTTATCGATCAGCTACAACTGGTCGCCTGCGACATTCCTTTCCAGCACGACCATTGCCAACCCGGTTGCCACTTCAGTTACGGCTACGACGACTTACACCGTCACCGTTACGTCAAGCAATGGCTGTACGGCTACGGCAACGGCAACAGTAACTGCCAGCACGCCTGCTTCGGTGAGTGTATCGGAAAATTCGGGCACTGCCAATAATGGCACCATTTGTGAAGGCACTTCAGCTACAATTACAGCTTCAGCCGGCACTTCGTATGTATGGAGCAACGGTGAAACCACAGCATCCATTACGGTAACGCCGGCTTCAACCACCACCTACACGGTAACGGTTACCGATGGCGGAGGTTGTTCATCCACAGCATCTCAAACCATTACGGTTGTACCAACTCCGCTGGCCTTCAACGTCACCGGCGGCGGCGCTTATTGCGCAGGCGGCACAGGTGTAGCGGTTGGTTTGAGCAGTTCAGAATCGGGTACGACTTATGAACTTTACAGGGATGGCAACCTGGTGTCCTCACTTCCGGGCACAGGAGGTGCACTTTCTTTCGGACTTCAGCAAACTGCCGGCAACTACACGGTAGTTGCAACGGTTACCGGCTGTTCCAATACCATGAGTGGTTCCGTTGACGTGAGCATCAACCCCAACCCTACCCCGACCATCACAGGTACGACTTCGGTGTGCAGCGGCGGCAGTGCCACACTTGACGCCGGTGCTGGTTACAGTGCTTATGCCTGGTCCAACGGCGGCGGAAGCGGTCAGACGGCAACGTTCAACAACATTTTAACGGCCACGACCTACACGGTGACGGTAACGGATGGCAACGGTTGTACGGGTACTGATACCCAAACGGTAGCGGTTAACCCGGCACCTACCTACACAGTTGTCACCACCAACCCAACTTCATGCTCGGCTGCCAATGGCGCCCTCAACATCACCATGACCGGTGGTGCTGCGCCCATTTCCTTCAACTGGTCGACGCCCAATGGCACCGGACTGGTTAATGGTCAGGAAGATCAAAGCGGGCTTTCAGCAGGCGCATACAACCTTACCATCACCGACGGCAACGGATGTTCAACAACCGGTTTGTTTTTCCTCGATGGTCCGGCCCCGGGTTGCTTCAGCTGCCCGACGGTTTCCACACTCAGCGCAACGCCAAGCCCTGCCTGCAGGTTGGCTGATGTAACACTCAACGCTACCGGCCTTGCCGGTATGGGCGTTACCTACGGCATTGATTTCGTTTATTTTGCAGCGCCTACGGCAACACCTTATACCGGTGGCACACCCATCGCAACCATACCCAACGGCAGTCTTGGCGGCGGCGGAAGCAATGCTTCCACCACCACATCGTTCGCTACTGCAGGCACGTATTACATCTACGCCATTCTTTCACCAGTACCCGGTGATCCGGGTTGCCGTCCATCGGCTACAACCACCCTGGTGGTTAATCCGATTCCGGAAGCCCCCATCGCAGTTAATGAGACCTCTGGTACCATTGCCAACGACGGCATCATTTGCAGCGGAGACAATGTAACCCTTACGGCTGCCGGAGGTGCATCGGCTTACGCCTGGAGCAACGGCTCTACTTCCCAAATCATCATCGTAACGCCCGCATCGACCACGACCTACACCGTGACTATGACCAATGGACTGGGATGCACCGGAACGGCTACGACCACCATTATGGTGAATCCGTTACCTACCGCGCTGATCTCGGTTACTGAAAACTCCGGTACGGAACCCAACGATGGAACCATTTGTGCAGGAGCTTCAGCTACACTTACTGCCAGCGGCGGCGGTACTTACTTGTGGAGCACAGGCGCTACAACGGAATCCATTTTGGTAAGCCCAACAACAGCTACCACCTACACCGTTACGGTAACCAATGCCAACAATTGTTCGGCAACGGCTACACAAACCATCAATGTCAACCCACTGCCCACACCGGACATTGCAGTAACGGACAACTCCGGAACGACTACCAACGATGGCATCATTTGTATTGGTGCTTCGGCAACACTTATAGGTTCCGGAAATGGCTCCTACCTCTGGAGTACCGGCGAAACTTCCGGTTCGATTACGGTTACACCTGGTGGCACCACCACATACACATTAACGGTAACCAATACCAACTGTCCTGCCACGGCTACCCGTACCATCACGGTTAACCCGCTGCCTGTTGCAGGCACAACGGTATCGGACAACTCCGGTACAACGCCCAACGACGGCATCATTTGCCAGGGTGCTTCGGCAACCATCAACGCTACCGGCGGTGGTACCTACCTTTGGAGCACCGGCGCGACCAGCATTGGCATCACTGTTACTACTGCTGGTACTTACACCGTTACCGTGACCAGCGCCGCGGGTTGCACGGCAACAGCTTCACGCACCATCACCGTCAATCCGCTGCCTACGCCGTCCATTGCCATTACAGACAACTCCGGCGCTACGGCCAACGACGGCATCATTTGCAACGGTTCTTCGGCAACGCTTACCGCTTCGGGTGGTGGCACCTACTTGTGGAGCAACGGCGCAATTACAAGCGGCATTACCGTTGCACCAGCAACTACCACGACCTATGTTGTTACCGTAACCAATGGCAATGGTTGCACTGCCACATCAAGCGCAACCATCACCGTAAGCCCTGCTGCTACCCTCTTCACCGTAACCGGTGGTGGTGGTTTCTGTGCAGGTTCTTCGACGGTACCTGTCGGCCTCAGTGGCTCACAAACCGGTTTCAGCTACCAGTTGCAACTAAATGGTGTAAACAACGGCGCTCCTATTGCAGGATCCGGTGCTGCCCTGAACTTCGGCAACTTCAACACCGTTGGAACCTATACCGTTATTGCGACCAATGTGGCGACTTCCTGCGCAACCACCATGTCCGGATCGGCAGTTGTTAGTTCTTTCAACTGTACCGTGACCATCTCCGACCCATGCGGTTGTTTGAACAACGCTACCACCCTTACCAACGGCCAGTTCAGCGAAGGTATTAAGGTAAATGCGCCCTCAAACCAAACCTGGACGGTAGTTGCCATTAGCGGACTTTATGCCTCCAACAGCCCTGCTCCGCCTTCGGCGCCTACCCCCATTCCGGCGGGAACGGTGCTGACCAACATCGGCGGCGACATGTTTACCCTCAACGGCATCCATGTTGATGCATTTGGCTATACCCTCACCGTGACCAACGGCCGGGGAACCAACCTTACCATCAGCAACGCCTGCGAATACCCGAACCCTGCCATCACTTCCAATCTGGATGAGGCTTTCTGCCTTTATTCCGATGCCGTTAACCTCACCGGAACCCCCGGCGACGCCAACATCGCAAGCCAGGGCTTCACCGTCAACGGCACACCCGCGACCATCTTTGATCCCGGTGCCGGCGTTGGACAATACATCATCCGCTACACCGTCGACGGCGGTGTTCCCAAAGCTTTCGGCCCCAACGACCCG
>JADLBE010000054.1 GCA_020847915.1 Saprospiraceae bacterium
ACAGCGCTTCGAAGAAGATGATTCAGACGAAATAAGTTTAAAGTTTAAAGTTTAAGAGTTTAAAGTTGCGAGAGGCGTCCCGGGTTCGGGGCGCCTCTTGTTACTTTAAACTTTAAACTTTAAACTTATTTCAAGAGGCATCCCGGGTTCGGGGTGCCTCTTGTGTTTTGAGTGGCAAGTAGCAAGTAGCAAGGGGCAAGGGGCGATTTTCAGGTGTATTAACAAAGGTTTTTTACATTTGGGAAAGATTCCATGTCATGATGCTGATTGCCAAAATTCTTATTGCTTTTGTAGCCCTCGAACATGTGTACATTCTTTGGTTGGAAATGTTTGCATGGACTACCCGGGGACGTAAAACTTTTCGCTCCATTCCGCCGGACCTGTTTGAAAAAACCAAAGTACTGGCTGCGAACCAGGGGTTGTACAATGGTTTTTTGGCCGCAGGCCTATTTTGGTCTTTGTTCATATCCGATCCCTTGTGGAGCAAAAATGTGGCATGTTTTTTCCTTGGCTGTGTGGTGGTTGCAGGCATCTACGGCGCCGCGACTGCTGCCAAATCCATTTTTTACATTCAGGCAGTTCCGGCGATTTTAGCATTGGCTGCAGTGCTGTTGTGGATGTAAAAAAAGATATGTTTAGACAGCGCTTTCAACTGTTGGCGGCTCTACTTATACAATGTAAACCCAACCTTTTGATATGCGAAACATTTTCCTCCTTCCGGCATTTGTAGGCCTGATCGTTTTTTCCCAACTAAAGGCACAAACAACCGTAAATCCACTTGTGCACAACGGTGTGGTGGTGGCTTTGTCGGCCTATGCACAAAAACCCATCTTTATTCCATTTATGGTGGTTGATCAGGCGCCGGGGTTATGCGCTTTTTATTCGCACCAAAACAACAACCCTCAAACCATCATCCGTTATTTCAACTGCTCGGAATTGGGAACCAATCCCATCAGTGTGTGGACGTCGGCGCCGGGCTCCCTGCGCAATGTTGAAACAGAGACTTACGCGCTTGTTCAGGACAACATGGACATTTGTCCGCAATTTCCCGGATACGACATGCCCATCATTTTGTGCAGAAACGGTTTGGCCGTTGCTGTTAACGGGACGGGTTATACCTTCTTGCAGCCGTCTGATTTCGATTTGAGCACGGTGGTGTGCAACAACGATCCGGGCATCAAACTTTCTTTCAGCGCCGATACCACCAACACTTCCCTGTACGTCGATTGCCAAACGCCAGGCATCAACCTGGTGCAAATTTGGGCCACAGGCAGCAACGGCATCCAGAACTTTGCTGAAGTTTACTACAACCTTCAGGACAACCTCAACGCATGCGTCACCGGAGCCGATACCCTGGCGCCCCACCCGCGCGCCACGTCCGGTGCAGCCATGTCTGTGGATTACGGTGGCAACGCCGTGCTTTACGCCGCTTCCATGGATGCCGGAAGTTTGCCCGCCGACACGTTGTGCGCCCCTTTGCATTTTTCCTTTTCCCAGGATACCAACGATGTTTCGCGTACGTACACTTGCAACGACCTCGGCGTTCAACCCATCGAACTTTGGGTTACCGATGCCTGCGGACGGAAAAACTTCGTTTCTACGTTTGTAAGCATCCAAAACAACAGTGTTTGTGCCGATGCTTCCGGAATCACCAACGACAACCAACCCGATGCCGTTGCATTGACCACCAACGACGGCTGCGTGGTATACTGGTCGAACATGGGCGCAGGCATTGAAAACGGCGAAATCCAGCCTTCATCCGGCAATTGTAATGAAGCAGGCGTATGGTGCGACAGCCTCGGTGCTGAACACACCGTTTGGTTCAAATTTGTTGCTCCGTTAAGTGGAAGCGTGGTTTTGGAGACCGGAGGAATAAACACACAAATAGCTGTCTGGGAGGATATACCCACCGTAGGTTGGGTTTTGGTGGACGCCAACGACGATGCACCCGGTACAACGGACGGGCGGTCCAAACTTACCCTGACTTGCCTGGAAGCCGGAAAAACCTACTGGGTACAGGTTGATGGTCACAGCGGTGCACAAGGCCAGTTCTCCATCCAGCTTTCCGACCCGCAAGTTGCCTGCCTGATTTCCGGAACGGGCGCAAATGCGCTTACTTGCGGCGAAAATCAGGTGATCTCTGTTGCTTCATCCGGAAACGGCACCTGGCAATACCTTCGCGACACAAACGGCGCAGTAGTTGTCGCCGTCAACGACCAGGGCAACGTACTGGGACAAGTATCTGCGGAATACATGATCCACGGCGGTCCGGACGTACGCACCGACGCAGCCGGCAATCCCTACCTCGACCGAAACTGGACCATCAACGTGGAAAACCAACCCGTCTCGCCGGTATTGATCCGGATGTTTGTTACCACGGCCGAATACCAACGCTTGTTGGCCGCACCCGGAGGCCCGAACCAGCCATCGGACATCAATTTGACGAAAATAAGCGCCGCAGGTTGTGGTGATTATCCCGGTGGTGGTGCATGGATTTGGAATGACAACGTTCAATTCCTGAACGATACCGACCTGGCCTACACCTTCAGCATTGATGGATTTTCGGCATTTTACCTGCACGGCGGGAATGCTTTAACCCGTACCACGGCGCCTGAGGTTCTGGATGCCGGATTGTATCCCGTACCTACGTTTGGCGCCGTATACCTGCGCGGTTTGCCCGCCGGCGAGTTTCAGATCAATATTTCCGACCTCACCGGAAGGAACCTGTCGGGCTTCAACTACCTAAACGACGGTTCGCCCGTCGCCCTGCCGGTTTTACCCATCGGTCAGTACATTTTGCGTGCCACCGATGGCAAAAAGATCTGGAGCGGTAAATTGATCATCGTGGAGTAAAAAAAAGGATTTATGAAATACGAATGATGAACCAGTTGATGTGTAAAATTCAAATTTCAAATTTCAAATCTCGTATTTCATATTTCCTGCATGCCGCCTCTAATCCGAATTTAATCACATTTGCGCGCAAAGCTGATAACTTTGGCCGATTCTAAGATCCGATCATCATGCGCGCACCTAAACTGCTTTTTTTACCCCTTATCCTCGTATTTCACCTCCTTCAAGCCCAGCATGTAGAGCAGGATGAACATTCCATTGCCCGTCAGTGGAACGAAATCATGCTTCAAACCATCCGGGAAGATTTCGCACGGCCACCCGTCCAGGCCAGAAACCTGTTTCATACCTCTGTGGCCATGTACGACGCCTGGGCGGTGTACGACGATGAAGCAGAGACTTACCTGCTGGGTAAAACGGTAGGACAATTCTCCTGTCCGTTCAAAGGCATACCCAAACCCAAAGACATCGAAGCCGCGCGCAAGGAAACCATCAGTTATGCGATGTACCGCATGCTGACGGCCCGTTTTTCGGCTTCTCCCAAAGCGGTTGGCGCGCACATGCGTTTCCGCAACAAAATGAAGGCGCTGGGCTACGACCCTACCAACAGAAACATTGATTATGAAAACGGTTCGCCGGCAGCACTGGGCAATTACATCGGCGAATGCATCATCGGACTTGGGTTTCAGGACGGCTCCAACGAGCAGAAAAACTACATGATCCAATACTACGAACCGGTAAATCCACCTTTGCCAATCGTTAAACCTGGCGATTCCGCCCTGGTGGATCCCAACCGCTGGCAACCGCTGAAACTGCCCGAAGCTTTTGACCAGAACGGACACCCCATCCCGGGAACCCAAAAATTTCAAAGTCCGGAATGGGGCCTTGTACACCCCTTTGCGTTGAAAGCGTCGTACATGAAAACCTACACCCGCGATGGTCGCAAATACAACGTGTACCTCGATCCGGGTCCCATGCCCCTGCTCGATACCTTGACCGGCGGAGGCTCTTCCGACCATTACAAATGGAATTTCATGCTTGTACCCGCCTGGGGCGCGCACCTCGATCCGTCTGACAGCGTGATGTGGGACATTTCGCCTGCCAGCATCGGCAACGTGCAGCAATACCCGGCCACCCTCGACGAGCTGCGTACATTTTACAATTTTGACTCCGGCAAAGATCCGGGGCTTGGACACACCGTGAATCCGCATACCGGCAAACCCTACGAACCACAAATCGTTCCCCGTGGCGATTACACCCGCGTTTTAACACAGTTTTGGGCCGACGGCCCCAAATCGGAAACCCCGCCGGGACACTGGTACGCCATCCTGAACTACGTGAACGACAAGCCCGAACTTGTAAAAAAATTCAATGGCAAAGGGGAAGTGCTGGATGATCTGGAATGGGACGTCAAAGCTTATTTTGCGCTGGGAGGCGCCTTGCACGATGCCGCCATCACCGCCTGGGGCATCAAAGGTTGGTACGATGGCGTGCGGCCCATTACGGCCGTGCGTTACATGAGCGATCTCGGACAAAGCAGCAACAAAAAGTTGCCCCGTTACCATCCGGCAGGCATCCCCCTGGTACCGGGAAAAATAGAGATGGTAAAAAAAGGCGATCCGCTTGCCGGCCCCAAAGGTGAAAACATCAACAAAATCAAACTGTACACCTGGCGCGGACCACTCACGGTGAAAGACACGGCGACACAAGTTGCAGGGGTGGGTTGGATACTTGCCGACCACTGGTGGCCATACCAGCTTAAAACTTTTGTGACGCCGCCATTTGCAGGTTACATATCGGGGCACTCCACCTATTCACGGGCAGGCGCTGAAGCCCTTACACTGATTACCGGTGACGCTTATTTTCCAGGCGGCGTGGGTGAATTCCACGTTAAAGCCAACAGCAATTTTTTGCGTGTGGAAAAAGGTCCTTCCGTGGATGTTACCCTTCAATGGGCTACTTACCGCGATGCCTCTGACCAATGCAGTTTGTCGCGCATCTGGGGTGGCATCCACCCGCCTTTCGACGACATACCCGGTCGGATGGCAGGCGCCAAAATCGGCATCGAAGCTTTTGGACTCGCGAAAAACTATTTTTACAAAGACAGGGACCGGGACGGATATTTCAGTTTTGAAGACTGCGACGACAGCAATTCGAGTGTGCATCCGGGCGCCGAAAATCCGGAGTTGGATTGCGATAAGCAAGGGAAATAAT
>JADLBE010000055.1 GCA_020847915.1 Saprospiraceae bacterium
ATGTTCCTGCTGACAATCCGGCAGGAGATGGCGGGTTGCCTGCGATGGCAGGCGACCAAAGGTAGGTGTATGGGGTAGCGCCGCCGCTCACCTGAAGGTTGATTGCACCTTCGTTGCCACCGAAACAATTGATGTTTGTTACAGAACCGCTGAGGTTGACGGTTTGGGCAAGGTTATTTACCGTATAGGTTGCCGTAGAAGTACAATTACCGCCACCGTTGACGGTAACGGTGTAAGTTCCCGGAGCAAGGCCTGCAAGATCTTCCGTGGTTTGTCCACCCGACCACATGAAAGTATAGGTCAGGGTATTGGGCGTAACACTCAGGTTGATGCTGCCGTTGGAAGCGCCACAAAGGGTGTTTCCAGTGCTTTGTCCACTCAAAACAGGAATAATGGTGTTGTCGGGCACGGTAAAATCATCAACGACCGTACAGCCGTTGTTGCCGCTTACCGTAACGGTGTAGGTGCCTGCGGGTATGTTGTTAAGGTCTTCGGTAAGTGCGGCATTTGACCAAACGAAGGTGAAAGGAGCTTCTCCGCCGGTTACGGAAATGTTGAGCGCTCCGGTATTTTGAGCACAAAAAGCTGCCGTGGTACTCGCTGAAACCTGTGGTCCTCCGGCGATGTCGGCCACGTTAAAAGTCGCTGTGTTGGTACAGCTTCCACCTGCGCTCACAGTGACGGTGTAATCTCCTGCATTGAGCCCTACAAGATCCTGGCTGTTGTCTCCACCAGTCCAGGTGTAAGTGTATTGCAAACCATTGCCCGGATCTGCAGGATTAACCGTCAGATCGATCATGCCGTTGTTGAGCAGGCAGGAACTGTTTCCAGTGGTTACACCCGACAAGGATATACCAACGGTATTGCCAGGCACTGTGGCACTTACTGTGGTTGTACAGTTGTTGGCATCGCTCACGGTAACCGTGTAGTCGCCGGCTGCCGCATTGGGGAGATCTTCCGTTGAGACGTTTCCAGTCCATTGGAAGGTATACGGTGTGGTTCCGCCCTGAGGAGTCAGATCAATGGCGCCGTTGGACAAAGCGCACCATTCGGCCGTAACGGTTGCTGTTGCCTGGGGATAGTCAAGCTGGTCGTCAACGGTGTAAGTTGCCGTGGCCGTGCAATCGCCGGTTTCTGTCACGGAAACCGTGTAGTTGCCTGCGGGCAGGTTGCTGATGTCCTCCGTTGTTTGTCCACCAGACCATACAATGGTGTAGGTTCCGGCGGGGGTGACGGTCAGGTTAACGGCGCCGTTGTTTTGTGTGCAGTTGGTAAGCGGAGTTGCCAGTGCGCTCAGGGAAAAGGTTGAGGCGTTGTTTGCGACATTGAGTAGCGTGTCGGCGGAACAACCGTTTGAACCTGTAACCGTGACACTGTAGTTGCCCGGGAAGATGGCGGTAAGGTCTTCTGTGGAGGCCATATTCGACCAGATAAACGTGTAAGGACCTACACCTCCGCTGATGGTCAGATCGATGGCGCCGTTGTTGACACTGCAAATGGCCGGTGTAATGGTGGGTGTTATGTCCGGACTTGCCGTATTGTCGCCAATGTTGAAAATGGCAGTAGTCGAGCATGAAGTACCCAAACTGACGGTAACCGTGTAGGTGCCGGGTGGCAAACCTGTGAGGTCTTGTGTCGTGGCCATGTTCGACCACTGGTAGTTGTAGTTGCCTGCGGGTGAAACACTGATGTCTATGCTGCCGTTGGGATTTTGACAACTGTTGTTGGCCGTAGCTGTGCCCGTTACTCCAATAACCACATTGTTGTTTACCACTGTAGCGCTGGTGGTAGCAGTGCAGGAGTTGCTGCCTGTAACCGTTACGATGTAGGTTCCCGGAGGTTGGTTGTTGATGTCCTGGGTGTTTAAACCATTGGACCAAAGATAGGTATACGGAGGGAGGCCACTGTTTACGGTAAGATCTACGGCTCCAGTATTTTGACCGCAGGTAGCGGGTACACCAGCGGCGGAAAGGGAGGGCAGGGTTGTTAAGCTCAATACCGTAAAAGTGTTTGTAGCGCTACAGGTAAGACCTGTACTTACGGTTACGGTATAGTCGCCTCCGGCAATGTTGTTGAGGCTTGGCGAAGTGCTTCCCGTATTCCAAAGGTACGTGTAGGTTGGCCCGTCGGGTATAACTTCAACATAGAGGAATCCGTTGGGATTGCTGCAGGAGTTGTTGTCGCCAATGTACCCAAGGATGTCGATGGGAATGGCGTTGTCGGGTACAGACATAAAAAGTTCGGAGGTGCAACCCACCGCAGAGGTAACGGTGAGCAGGTAGTCGCCACCCAAAAGGTTGTTCAAATCCTGGGTTGTTTGTCCTGTAGACCAAATGTAGGAATAAGGTGAAATTCCGCCTACGATGTCGTTGTTGATGGAACCGTTGGCAGAACCGCAGGTGGCAGGTGTGATGTCGGAAATGACACTTGGATATTCGATGTTGTCCTCCACGGTAAAGGTTTCCGTAGTAACACAATTGTTTCCGAGGGTAACGGTTACCGTATAATCGCCTGGAGGAAGTCCGGTAATCAAGGGAGTTGTTTGACCGGTTGACCACACCAGCGAGGTGCCGGCAGGCGAGATGTTGATGCTGATGGAGCCGTTGTTGATGAGGCAGGAGGTTTGAGGTACAATGTTGTCATTGATGCCGATGGGCACGTCCTGGTCGTCAACGATCACACCTTCCTGGCTGCTGCAACCGTTGGAACCTGTAACGGTCACAACATAAATGTCCGCAGGCAGTCCGTTGATGTCCTGTGTAATGGCGCCGTTGGACCACAGGTAGGTGTAAGGTGGCACGCCCGGACCTACCGTAAGGTTCACGCTGCCGTTGCTTTGCCCACAAGTGGAGGAAAGAACTGTAAAACTGAGGTCAGGCGTATTGGGCTCATTGGGTACAAAAAAATCGCCTGTCGCCGTACACGACCCCCCTGCACTCACCGTCACCGAATAAGTGCCTGAAGGGAGGCTGCCAGGGTCCTGACCAGTGAATCCGGTGGACCACAGGTAGGTGTAATTGCCAGCAGGCGTTACCGTGAGGTTTATGCTGCCGTTTCCGCCGATACAAGTGGTGTTGGGCTGGATGTTGACGCTGAGGTTGATGGGTGGGTTGTTGTTCGGCAGGTTTAAGTCGGCTACCGAGCTGCATCCGTTGGTGCCTGTAACCGTAACACTGTAGGATCCGGCAAGTTGGTTGGTGATGGAATTGGTGGTGCCGCCTGTGGACCAGACATACGTATACGGTGCTACACTGCCGGTTACGCTCACGCTAATTGAACCATTGCTGAGGTCGCAGGTGCTGGGCGTTATGGTTGGATTGATGACCGGATTGTTGGGTTGGTCATTGATGGTTACTTCAAGGGTATTGGTGCACGAGCCACCTGCGCTTACCGTTACTGTGTAGGTGCCGGGTGGCAGGTTGGTTTGATCCTGCGTGGTGGGGCCATTGGACCATTCGTAGGTATAGTTGCCTGCCGGGGCGGCCGTCAGATCAATGCTTCCGTTTCCGGCAGGTGGAAGACAAGACGTGCTGGGCTGGGTGGTCGCGGTAAGGTTGATGGGAGGGTTGTTGTTGGAAAGGTTCAAATCGGCATTGGTGCTGCAGCCGTTGGCCCCGGTTACCGTAACGCTGTAAGACCCGGCGGGTATACCGGTAAGACTTGAATTGGAAGAACCGTCGGACCAGAGGTAAGTATATGGAGTGGTACTGCCAGATACGCTGATGCTGATGGAGCCGTTGTTAAGATCACAGGTGCTTGGCGTTAGGGTGGGGGTAATAACCGGATTGTTGGGTTGGTCGTTGATGGTTACATCCAGGGTGTTGGTACATGAACCACCTGCGCTTACGGTTACGGTGTAGGTTCCGGGCGGCAGGTTGGTTTGGTCCTGGGTTGTTGGGCCATTGGACCATTCGTAGGTATAGGCAGGGCCGTTGGGACTTGCCGTCAGGTCGATACTTCCATTACCTGTGGGAGGCAGACAGGTCGTATTGGGTTGGGTTGTTGCGGTGAGGTTGATGGGAGGGTTGTTGTTCGTTATGGTTACGCTGGTGGTGTTGGTACACCCGTTTGCCCCGGTAACGGTAACGGTGTAGGTACCTGCAGGTACATTGCTCAGATCTTCGCTTGTTTCACCGCCCGACCACACAAAGGTGTAGGGAGGAACACCTCCACTCGCGCTGAGATTTATGGATCCATTGCTTAGGTCACAGGTACTGGGCGTTGGTGTTCCACTGACGTTGGGTTCGTTGGGGTCGTCGGCAATGGTAAACGATGATGTGCTGGTACAGGTGCCGCCTGCGCTCACCGTAACCGTGTAGGTGCCGGGTGGAAGGTTGCTCAGGTCTTCGGTGGTTTCACCACCCGACCAAATGTAGGTATACGTGCCGGCGGGTGCTACCGAAACGTTGATGCTGCCGTTGCCCGAAGGAGGCAGGCAGGTGGTGTTGGGCATGGTGGTTCCACTCACGGTAAAGGTGATGGGGTTGTCGTTGACCGTAACAGACAGCGCTTCGGTACAGCCGTCCTCATCGGTAACGGTCACCATGTAAGTTCCCGCAGGGATGTTGCTGAGGTCTTCGGTTGTTTCTCCGTTCGACCAAACAAACGTGTACGGCGGATTGCCGGCAGCAGGCGTAAGGTTGATGGAGCCGTTGGAAAGTCCGCATTGCGCGTTTACAACGGTAGCTGTGGGGTTCAGGTTGGTTTCTGTTATGGTTGACGTGCCGGAAACAGTGCCCGGACAGTTGCCTGTAACCGTATTAACGCTTTGAAGGACATAGGTGCCGGGCTGTGTGGCATTGATGGTGTATGGGTTATCGCTTGTGGTAATGGGGGGTTGTGCAACACCGTTTATTCTGTACACAAAGGTCCAGGGACCAGTGCCAGTAAAGGTTACGGTAAGGGGTACAGGGCTCCCGCCTCATGCGCACAAAATGCCGCTTCCGGAAAGTGTGGCAGTGGGTGTGGGTACAACTTCAATGTCGATACAGGAAGGGGTAGGATTGGAATAACAGGCGTTTGAGGTGGTAACGCAAAGTTGGGTTGTACCGGGGGTATTCCAGGTAAGGGCGACCGTGTTACCGTTAGGGTCGGTAAACGTTCCCAATGGTGGCGTTTGTGTCCAGGTGTACGTGGTTGCACCTACCACAGCCGGCAGGCTGTAGCCGCTGTTGACGCCCTGGCAAACCGTAACCGGCCCTGTGACCGTGCCTGGATTGGCGGGAGGTTGCCCCACCGTGGAACCAACCAAAACATCGATTGTATAGTCGCAAACAGAGCCGCCGCAGCCATCCATAACCATCCAGTAGATCTGGCCAACAACAAAGTTGTTGGAGGTAAGGATGAAAGGGTCATCGGTACAGGAGCATTGCAAGTCCATGGCCGGACCACCACATCCGTTGTAGATGCCGCCTTGCAGACCCGTATTGCCCTGTGGGGTCGTGTTGCAGTTGGAGGGTGTAACTTCGATGGTAATGGTTGTCGAACCTGCATAAAAAGCAAACCATTCGTCGTTGTTCAACGTCCAGCCAGGACACCCGGGAAAGTTCTGTGAAGTATTGTTGTTGTTGATGGTAGAACAATAGCCGTCTAAGTTTTCACATAGTATGGGTGCTTGCTGACAGGTATTGCCCGGGTCGGGAAAACCAGGAGGCGGACATTGGGCACGTAAAGTAATGATGGACAAAAGCCAAAATATGGCAATAAGGTAGTAGATAGCCTTCATGTTCTGTTGGTTGATCGCATAGAATCCGACACAGCGCGGAAAAAGAAAGCAAATTATTGCTAATTGGCCTCTTATTATTGCATAACATTGTTTTTTCGACGAAATGACAGAATCTTCCATAACTCATACCAGGCTACAGAAACAAAGGCCGTTGCAATGCAGATCAGGGACTCCTGCAGGGTGATCACACCCATCTTAAACATTGACCGTGCCGGCGGGAAAAACAGGATAACCAACATGAGGCTTGTGGCCACGGCAAGGATGATGTACATGATGTTGTTTTTGTAAAACAACGTTTTTCTTAGGGTGTGTTCTTCCGATCTGTTCACCAGCGTGAGCATGATATTGCTGGCCATCAGCGTGGCAAACACAAAGCTGCGGGTTTCGTTTTCATCCTTACCCTGGTAAATGGCCAGGTGGTACATGGTAAAAACCCCCGCAGTAATGGCAATGCCTTGAATTAAACTCATGGACAGCTGCTTCCAGGTAAATAAAGGTTGGTTTTGAGGTCGGGGAGCTCTTTGCATCTGCCCTTTTTCCTCAGGCTCGTTTTCAAATGCTACGGCGCAGGTTGGATCCATGATAAGTTCCAGGAAAATCACATGTATGGGGGTTAGCATGTGCAGGTACGGCCATCCAAATACCAGGGGTACCAACACCACAAGGATGATGGGGAGGTGTATGCTGATGATGTACCTTATGGCCTTATGGAGGTTTGCATAAATTTTCCTGCCCATGCGCACTGCCGTCACCATGTGTTTGAGATCGTCGTCGAGCAACACCATGGATGCAGCACTTTTGGCAATTTCTGTGCCTTTTTGGCCCATAGCGACACCAATTTGTGCTGATTTTAAGGCCGGACCGTCGTTAACCCCGTCCCCGGTCATGGCCACAACTTCACCGTTTTTTTTCAACGCTTCCACAATTTTGAGTTTGGCGTCGGGAAACATTCGGGCAAAAACCACATGGTCGCGCACGGCCAGTTGCCTTTCGTCTTCGTTCATGGCCATCAATGCTTCACCCGTACAAACGGTACCTGACCCGATGTTCATACCACTTTCCCGGGCAATGTTGAGCGCCGTTTCAGGGTAGTCACCCGTGATCATTTTTACTTTGATTCCGGCATCGTAAAACTGTTTAAAAACGCCTTTCATGTTGGGCTTCGGCGGATCGTACAAGGCAAGCAATCCTTCAAAATTCCAGGCAAAAGCATCCTGATTTTGTGGATAGGCTTCACCCGGGTTCCACGTTGCACTGGAAACTCCCAAAACCCGGTAACCTTTCGAAGCCATTTCATGTGTTTTTTTCAATATTTTCGTTCGGTCCGAATCGGTAAGGTGACTGCAAATCAGCAGGATACGTTCAACAGCGCCTTTTCCCGCCACCACGATTTCTCCGAGGTCATTTTTGTACAAATGGGTCATCATGGGTGGTACACCTCCCAGTGGATATTCGTGCGTAAATGTCCAGTTTGGGATAACCCGATCAGCTTTGTAAGCTTCCAAAATCGCCTTTTCCATCGAATCAAAAGGTTCGGCTTCGCAGGCAAGTGCGGCATAAAACAAACAATCACCTGGTTTGGAAAAATCCAACACTTCAGCTACCTGCATGAGGTTTTGGGTAATGGTGCCGGTTTTGTCCAAACATATAACGGTGGCCGAACCAAGGCTTTCCACGGTACGGGGTTGTTTAACAAGCACCTTTTTTTTGGTCATGCGGTAGGCGCCAAGCGCCATGAAGGTGCTGAAGGCGACGGGGATTTCTTCCGGAATCAGGGCCATGCCAAACGCCAGGGAATAAATCAGCGCAGGAATCCAGGCGCCTGTGTATTTCAGATTGATGAAAAATACAACCACAAAAGCAGCAAGACCTGCCAGTACCATCTGGCGAACAAACCGGTTGATCTGTATTTGTAAGGGTGTTTTTTCCGCTTCAATCGACTCAATGGATTTGCCGAGTTTGCCGAATTCCGTGCCGTTACCCACAAATTCAACCCTGGCCATGCCTTGTCCGCCCACTACGGTGGTCCCCTGAAATACTTTTTCCTCACCTGGTTTTTTCACCACAGGCATCGATTCACCTGTTAAAACCGCTTCGTCTATGCTAAGATCATGCTGTTCGAGTACCAAACCGTCGGCAGCCACACGTTCACCTTCTGCAAACAACAAAAGATCGCCAACCACCACTTCATCGGTTGGGATGGTCACTTTTTTGCCATCCCTGAAAACTTGCGCATTGGGCTGGGAAAAAGCCCGAAGTGCATTCAGCGCTTTTTCACTGCGGAATTCCTGAATCAATTCAATGGCAATCACAAACACCACCGAACCAACCATCATCCACGCTTCGGCCTGGTCGCCCAGGATAAAATACAAAATGCATGTTACCCCAAGCAAAAGAAACATCGGTTCAATAACCACTTCTTTCAACATGTGAAAAAAGGAGCTTTTAGTCCTCACATACAACATGTTGCGACCGTGTTTGGCCCTGCTGCTCTCCACTTCGGATTGCGTTAATCCCTGGTTCTTTGCGTTGTTTTGCAATTTAGTTTTTTTAATAATATAGCAATAAAATACGGTAAAAGACTAATAGGCCTTTATTTTTGCTGCCTGCTGCCTGCTGCCTGCTGCCTGCTGCCTGCTGCCTGCTGCCTGCTGCCTGCTGCCTGCTGCCTGCTGCCTGCTGCCTGCATTCACTTCACCACCCATTTCCTGAACGCCTCCATGGCTTCGTATTCGGCGAGGCCTAATTGGCTGTACAGCCTGGCTGTTTCCCTGTTTCGATCTTCAGCACGTTGCCAAAACTCACGTTTGTCTTCTCCCGGAAACGGTGGCTGGTCTTTTTGACTCTGGTGCATAAAGATAGCTCTTCTTTTTTTGTCCAGTTCCATCGGACTCAACGGTACGGCCATTTCAATTTCATCTACGGCCCATTCATGCCAGGCGCCCCGGTAAAGCCACAGCCAGCAGTCTTTCATCCAGTCCTCATCGTACAACCGTCGAAAGGCTTCAAAAATGGCGTCCAGGCAAACACGGTGGGTGCCGTGCGGGTCGGCCAAATCGCCGGCAGCGTACACCTGGTGGGGTTTAATTTCCTTCAGAAGATTGACGATGATTTGAATGTCATCTTCACCGAGAGGTTTTTTTCGTGTTCGCCCGGTTTCGTAAAAAGGCATGTCCAGGAAATGGATGTGCGCATCGTCTAGTCCGCAAAAACGCGCACCTGCCCGGGCCTCGCCCCGACGTATAAAACCTTTGATGTGCCGTAGTTCATCAACGTCGGAGGCTTCCGGCAATTTGGAGTCCAGACCAGCGATAACGTCGCGGTGTTTTTTGAGAACAGTTTCGTCCATGCCGCTGTGTTCCTGGAATTCGACCAGAAATTCCAGGAAACGCCGGGCATCGTGGTCGTGCACAGCTATGTTTCCGGAAGTTTGGTACGCGACGTGTACATCGTGCCCCTGTTCTACAAGTCGCAGGAAGGTGCCGCCCATGGAGATTACGTCGTCGTCGGGGTGCGGACTAAAAATGATTACCCTCTTCTGATCCGGCAGGGCTCTTTCCGGCCGGTGGGTGTCGTCTGCGTTGGGTTTGCCGCCGGGCCAACCGGTGATGGTATGTTGCAGACGGTTGAATATTTTGATGTTGATGTTGTACGCGTTGTCGTACTCCATGGTGAGCTCACTCAGGTGGTTTTCGCTGTAGTCTTCATTGGTGAGTTTGAGGATGGGTTTTCCGGTTTTTTGCGAAAGCCAAACCACGGCTTTGCACACCAAATCCTCCGTCCAGTTGCACATACCCACCAGCCAGGGCGCTTTGAAACGGGTAAGTTCTGCCGCAGCGGAGCTGTCTGTAATTACCCGAACGTTGTGGTGCTTTTGAAGGTAAGTAGCCGGAACACCTGAACTGACGGGGCCTTCCACAGCATCGCGAACGATGCCTGCTTTGTGACTGCCCCAGGCCATCAGGTAAATGGTACGCGCTTTCATGATGGTACCTATGCCCATGGTGAGTGCTCTGTAAGGCACATCCTCCTCGCGGTTGAAATCTTTGATGGCATCGCGCCTTGTCAGGCTGTCCAGCCGGACCAGGCGTGTTTGCGAACTTTCCCAGGAGCCCGGCTCGTTGAAACCGATGTGACCGGTACGCCCGATGCCTAGCAATTGGATGTCGAGCCTGCCGTATTGTTCCAGTTTTTTTTCATACTGTTCACAATACGCCTCCACCATACCAATGGGCAAAGTGCCGTCGGGGATGTTTATGTTTTCAGATGGAATATCGATGTGGTCAAACAGGTATTCGTGCATAAAACGCACATAACTCTGCCGTGCTTCAGGCATCATGGGGTAGTACTCGTCGAGGTTGAAAGTGACGACGTTTTTAAAACTGAGTCCTTCTTCGCGGTGCATGCGCACGAGTTCTTCGTACACTTTGATGGGTGACGAACCTGTTGCCAGTCCCAACACAATTTTTTCGCCATCCTGTTGTTTTTGCCGAATGGCAAGTGCGATCGAACGGGCAATGTGTTTGCTGGCTTCGCGGGAATCATCCCAAATTTTAACCGGTAGGTTTTCCAGCGAACGAAGCTGGTATTTCAAAACGGAGGAGGCAGACATGTTTTTTTGTGTTTGGTATGGTTGGAAAAGCAAACATAACCATCAACGTCGCAACATTCAAGGATAATGCACATTTTTGCCGCAGAAAAAACAAAGTTGTCATGCACAAGCCACGTGTGAAAATTTGTTGCATTTCTTCTGTGGAAGAAGCTTTTTTGGCCATGAATTACGGCGCATCAGCCCTGGGACTGGTGGGTGCCATGCCCAGCGGTCCGGGAGTGATTTCAGATATGTTGATCCGTGAGATTGCTTTGCAAATACCGCCGCCGATTGCCACATTTTTCGGATTTATTGCCACCGGGCTTCATCAAAGGTAACGCTGACTTTATCGCTGACCGCGGCG
>JADLBE010000056.1 GCA_020847915.1 Saprospiraceae bacterium
CCTCGCGCGTTTCCTGCACATGGCCCGCGATTATGCGCGCAAACAGGGTTTCCAGGGCACGTTTTACATCGAACCCAAACCCATGGAACCCAGCAAACACCAGTACGACTTCGATGCGGCCACGGTGATTGGTTTTTTGCAGCGCCATGGGCTGGACAAGGATTTTAAACTCAACGTGGAGGTCAACCACGCCACGCTGGCCCTGCACACCTTCCAGCACGAGTTGCAGGTGGCGGCCGACGCCGGCATGCTGGGATCCATCGATGCCAACCGCGGCGATTACCAGAACGGCTGGGATACCGACCAGTTCCCGAACAACGTGAACGAGCTTACCGAGGCCATGCTCATCATCCTCGAAGCAGGCGGTTTTCAAACCGGCGGCATCAACTTCGACGCCAAAATCAGGCGCACGTCCACCGATTTGGAAGACCTTTTTTACGCTCACATCGGTGGTATGGACACGTTTGCACGGGCCCTGATCGCCGCCGATCGTATCCTCACCGAATCGCCGTACCGCACCTGGAGGCGGGAGCGGTACGCTTCATTCGATTCCGGCGACGGCAAGGCTTTTGAAAATGGCAAATTAACACTTGAAGATCTGCACCAATTGGCATCCGGCCAAAAAGAGCCGCAGCCGGTTAGCGGGCGGCAGGAGTGGTTGGAAAATTTGATTGGCAGGTATGTTTAACCAAAAATCATGGGACAAAAAGTTCATCTGGTATTGGGTAGCGGTGGCGCGCGAGGAATAGCCCACATTGGCGCCATCGAAACTTTGGAGGAGGAAGGTTTTGAAATCGCAAGTGTGGTAGGTTGTTCTATGGGCGCCGTTGTGGGCGGTATTTATGCTGCCGGTTTTCAAAAAGAATACAAAAAATGGTTGCTGGAGCTTACCAAACTCAAGCTGTTTACCATCATGGATTTTACGTTAACCAAACACGGTTTCCTGAAAGGAGAAAAGGTTTTTAGCATCATCGAGGAATTTGCGGGCAAACACAACATCGAAGATTTCGACATCCCGTTCAAAGCCGTTGCTACCGATTTGGTGCGCAACCGTGAGGTTCATTTCGACAAAGGTGATTTGTACAAATCACTGCGGGCTTCCACGGGTATTCCAGGCGTTTTTACACCAGTTTTTGAAAACAAACAGTTCCTGATCGACGGCGGGGTTTTGAATCCTTTGCCCGTCAATCTTGTACATAAAAAAGAAGGCGAGTTGATGGTTGCCGTGGACCTTAATAGCGCCTCAACCAAATCCCCTCCTTTGAAGTCCTTGGAGCCAGATGAAGCAACTGAGGTAGGTTTGCTTGAATGGCTAAAAAACTTTGTGAAAAAAAAAGACACCAAAAAATCGACTGAACTAGACATGTCGAGCATCACCTTGGAGCAGATTATGCTTTCATCTTACGACATGACACAAGACCGTCTTACCAGCATGATGTTGCAGATGTATCCTCCCGATATCCTTGTTGAGATACCCAGAAACACCTGTGATATTTTTGATTTTCACCGATCGAGCGCGCTGGTAGCTTTTGGTAAGGAACAGTGTAAAAGTGCTATAAAACGGTTTCGGGAAAGAGGGGAGTGATTTTTTAAACAAATTCACTTGGTGACATCCCCGTCGCTTTTTTAAACGCCCGGTTAAACGTCGATTTGGAATTGAACCCACATTCGAGGCCGATGCCCAGAAGGGACAAGTGCGCGGCTTCAGGATTTTTCATCATGGTTTTTACCGACTCTACACGGTAAGCGTTTACAAAATCATTGAAATTTTTTCCATAAACCTTGTTGATGACGGTCGACAAAACGGAGGCGTTGGTTTGCAGCCTGCGGGCAAGATCGGCAATGGTTAATTCCGGCTCGAGGTAGGGTTTTTCTGCATGCATCAGTTGTTTTAATAGGTAGTCCCACGATTCCATTTCAGCTTCACTGATTTTTTCCTGACGGTTTTCCGATTGTGGTTCAACAACCATTTCCGAAACAAAATGCAGTTTTCTGGGCTGTGGTTGGGCGTAACCGGCAATACTGAGGTAATAAATCAAACCAGCGTTGAAAAGCTCGTCCCACCAGTCGTGCCAAAAGTCGAGATCGAGCCACATGTCAATCAACGTCATACTCCAGCCAAGGATGCCCGACGCGAGAAAGGCCAGGATGAAATTGCGGAACCACCTGAAACTCACCGATTCGGTGTCGGAAAACTGTAAGGGAGTCCAATAGCGGTACTTTTTGTACAAACGGTAGGTTTTGTAAAAATAAAGAACCTGCACGAAAAATATCACCAACGCTTCAAGGTGTACAATACCGTAGGGGTAGTGGATGGTATCTTTCCAATACGTTACAAATGCAGGTCCTTGCGCAAAAACAAGGATGTGGTACAAGGCGAAAACCACAAAAGGCAGGGCATGTATGAGATCGGATCGCTGGAACCGAAAATCTGAATTGAATTGACTTTTTAAATAAAACCATACGAGGGGTGGAAGCAGCAGACTGAAGTTGCGCGGAAAAAATTCGAGTTCCTTCCACAAAATCTCCACACCACCAAAGCCGAGCATGTATTCCCACAAGTCAAAAGTGCAAGCCACCAAAAGCAGTCCAAACAAGGTGTCCGACAAGCGTTCGTGCCGCCATCCACGTATCCAGAACAACACGGCGTAGATCCAGCCCTGCGCAAATCCGAACAGCAAGGGGGTGGAGTAAGGGTTAAAATCAAAGTGCATGAGCAGGGAAAGCCTTTAAAGTCGAATCAGGTAGTTTTGTTTTTCAGCATCAAGCGTTAGCACAAGGGTTTCTTCAAAGTCGCCCTTCCAATAAGGTCCTTCGCAAAGGTAAACTTTGGAACCTACAGGGTAGCTGACTTCCACTTTGGAGCTCCTGTCCAGTTTCCGACTGAAACCAATGCTGGTTTTTTGATTTGTATCCGGCAATTGAACGCGAATGTGCACTTGTTTGGGCAGCACTGTTTTGCCTGCTATTTTGAAGGTTACCAATGCTGCATCGCCGAAAGTATTTGTTGTTTCGGCGGCTTGATCCAAACGTATTTTTGATTCGTCTTGTTCATCTGCGGCAACCTGTTGTTGTTGTTCAGAACCAATGTTGTAAGTACTGCTCATGTCAAATTTTCGGCCGTTGTCATCGGCGGTTACCACCAATTTCAAAATCCAGACATCGTTTTGTTTTTCATAAACCCGTGTACCGACGGGCATGTTGACGGCGTGTGAAGAAAGTGCATTGAGGTCGTAACCGTATCCGCGGAACTTGCCATCCACCCGGCTGAACGAACGGATGTCGACCGATTTTTTGCGCAGCGTAGGGTTGGAAATGGTAAAGCTGATATGTTCAGGCGTTTGGGATTGGGCGAAACCAAAGATGGGAAGCAAAAGCAGGCTTGTGACGACAACGGTGGTTTTCCTCAAAGGCAAGAGCTGTTTTTGCTGAATCAGATAATCAAGGGAAAATTTACCGCCACCTGCTGCGGAAATAAGTACAAATGTCCAGAAAATAAGTTGCTGGTAGTACATGGCAAACGGCACAGGTGATTCGTACCACATGAACGAAACAACAAAAAACTGAAACGCCATTTGCAAGGCGGAAAGGCGTGTAAACAAACCGACTGCGATCAGCAACCCACCGATGAACTCGCCGTAAATAGCGAGGTATGCCCAAAATGTTGGTGAAGGAAAAGTGAACCCGATGTTGCCGACTTGTTCGAGAAACCAACCGGAAGCACCAAACGCCAGGTTGTCCCACTCGGTGCCGCCTTTTTCGTCAATTTTGTGGAAAACTTTCGGCAAGCCTGCACCAATGGCGATGGAAATGCCGCAATAAAAACGAAAAAGTGCGTAGGCGAGTTCGAAAAAACGGTTGGATGTAATTGGGGGAGCAAAAATGAGCGACTGGAAGATTTTTTTCATGGGTGAACCCTTTTTGGTGAATTGATGGTCCAAAGGTCACCCGGCCCGGAAGTCTGCATGCTTCAAATCAGGATTTGGGACGTGTCAAATCAGGATTTGGGCCCTAAAACTCCACCACCACCCGTTTTCCCGGTGTCAACTTCACACTTTTTCCTTCCGCTCCGTACCGCAACAAACAAGTCGTTTCTGTTTGGGAAACCACGGCCGCTTCAACCAGTTTTCCGTTTTCCCATGTCATGTCAACCTCAAACCCACCGCGGGCTTTGAGACCTTTGACGGATCCCGACTTCCATGCCGAAGGCAGTGCCGGAAGCAGCTCGATGTACGCAGGATATCCCTGATATCCCTGAAGCAGCAGTTGGATTTTCCCGGCATGGCTCTGCAGCAACATTTCGGCGATGCCGGCAGTGGCGCCAAAGTTGCCATCGATTTGGAAAGGTGGGTGCAGGTTGAACAGGTTGGGTGCGCTTTTGGTGGCCAGGATGTCCTGAATGGCTGCCAACGCCTCGTCGCCCTGATGTAGCCGGGCCCGCATGTTGCAGATCCAGGCGGCGCTCCAACCTGTCTGGCCGCCGCCGTGGGAAAGCCGGTATTCCAATGATTTTTGAGCGGCCGCTAGCAAACCAGGGCTGTAGCTGAATTCGTTTCCGGGATGCAATCCGTAAAGGTGCGACATGTGGCGGTGCCCCGGCTCGGGTTCGGCATAAGGTTTGGCCCATTCCAGGATGCGGCCGTCGGCGCCGGTTTGGGTGTTTAACAAGCCGGGCAAAGCTTCCC
>JADLBE010000057.1 GCA_020847915.1 Saprospiraceae bacterium
ACCTGCACACAGGCCAACATTACCCTCGACGGTAGTGCTTCCACGCCTTCAGGGTCACTGGGCTTTTCCTGGTTTACGGCCAATGGATTTATTTTGTCCGGACAAAGCTCACAAAACCCTGTGGTCAATGCCATTGGACAATACACCCTTACCGTAACGAATACCATCAACGGTTGCACCGATACGGAATCGGTTACGGTTACCCAGGACTTTACCGAGCCCCTTGCATCGGTGGCGCCGGCTGGTCCGCTGACCTGTGCTGTTACACAAATTACACTTCAGGGAGGAGCCACACCCGTAACGTCCAACAACGTTTATTCATGGTCTTCTTCAACAGGGGGAGGTATTGTTTCCGGAGGTACTACACTAAACCCGGTGATCAACCAGCCTGGTATTTATACCCTCACGGCATCCAATTCGGTTTCCAACTGCTCCAGTTCGGCTTCGGTGTTGATAACGCAGGACGACCTCCTGCCGGATGTGGATGCAGGTTCGATTCAAACACTCACCTGTACGCTCACAAGCATTTCGCTGGGCGATTCGATGGCGACCATCGCACCAAACTTATCGTATGCCTGGACAGCCACCGGTGGTGGTAACATTACTTCCGGCGCCAATACACCGACACCCACTGTAAATCAACCGGGCATCTACACCCTGGTGGTTACCAATTCTTTAAACAACTGTTCCAGCACGGAAAGCATCACGATTCCCCAAAACAACACACTGCCAACCGCAGTGGTTGCTCCGGGAGGTCAGCTTACTTGTTCAGCACCGTCCCTCCAGCTCAATGGCAACGGATCAAGCACGGGCGCGAACTTTACCTACGACTGGACCTCTTCCACCGGGGGCGGCATCGGAGCCGGCGGAACTACATTGACACCAACCGTTACCGGAGCGGGTACCTACACTTTGCTGGTAACCAATACATCCACGGGCTGTACGTCTACAGCTTCCGCAACGGTGACCTCCAATGCAAACCTGCCTGTCGCGGTTGCACAACCTTCGGGCATCATCACCTGCGTGGAAACCAATGTAATACTTAATGCAAACGGTTCAACCACAGGCCCGACCATTACTTACCAATGGGCAACGGCCAACGGACAAATCGTTTCGGGCCAGGGCACACAGCAACTTACCGTGAGCTCGTCAGGCACGTATACCCTTATCGTAAACAACACAACCAACAACTGTTCGGCCACCTTTGCCGTCGATGTTGCAGATGATCTGGCTGTACCAATTGCCGACGCAGGCAACAGTCCGACCCTGGATTGTACCATTCCCACCGTTGCACTCAACGGATCCAACTCGAGCCAGGGGCCCAACTTTACCTACCAGTGGGTACCCCTCGACGGCGGCACCATACTGCCCCCCAGCAACATCATGAACCCGTCGGTAAGCGCCCAGGGCAGCTACCAGCTTATAGTGACCAATACCATTAATGGTTGTACTTCATCCGACAATGTGAATGTTCTTCAGGATGCCAACGACCCCATCGTGGAGATTGTACCTCCCGTACAATTGAATTGTATCGTAACACAGCAAACAATCAACGGAGCCGGCTCGAGCACAGGCAACAACATGGTGTATGTTTGGTCTGGCCCATCCATTGTATCTGGTGCAGGTACGCTCAGCATCGTTGTCGACGGCCCCGGCACCTACAACCTGCTTATTACCAACACCGACAACGGTTGTACCACCGATAAAAGCGTGGTGGTAACCGAAGACGTTCAGGCGCCGCCGGTTGATGCAGGTCCCAATTTGCTGCTCGATTGTTACGAACCTACCCAACAAATAGGCGGGCCGGGCAATCCTACAGGTTCCATTTTTACGTTTGTCTGGACAGGAGCCGGAATCGTTGGCGCCAATAATTTGCCCAATGCGGTTGTCGACCAGGGCGGCACTTATATACTCGTTGTTACCAACAGCAGCAACGGTTGTACGTCGACCGACCAGGTTCTTGTAACCACCGATTTTATTGCTCCACAAGCCAACGCCGGACCAACTTTT
Source organism: Saprospiraceae bacterium (assembly GCA_020847915.1). Taxonomy (GTDB): domain Bacteria; phylum Bacteroidota; class Bacteroidia; order Chitinophagales; family Saprospiraceae; genus M3007. The sequence goes on from JADLBE010000057.1 coordinate 2,011, forward strand.
GAGCTTACCTGCGTTGATAACCAGTACACGATGCAAGCCACTGGTAGTACAGGCGTAAACTTTGAGTACGGTTGGACCACCAATACAGGTAGCTTCCTGTCGCCTACCACCATACTTAATCCGATCGTGAACGGCGCAGGTTTCTACTTCCTTACGGTCACCAACTCGACCAACGGATGTACGGCCACTTCAAACGTGCAGATCACACAGTCGGCCGACGTGCCCATCGCTGTTGCAGGCCTGGCACAATTGCTCACGTGTGCCGATACCCTTGCGACCCTGAACGGCACCAATTCAAGTGTTGGCGCCAATTACATTTACGAATGGTATCCTGATCCAATCGGCAATGTTGTAAGCGGCATCACCAGCCTTATTGCCATGGTGAACGAGCCAGGTAATTACACCCTTGCAGTTACGGATACAACCAACAACTGCACCTCATATTCCAGTGTGCTGGTTACGCAGGACATCAACCTGCCCGTTGTAGACGCAGGCAATCCTCCCACGCTTACCTGCACTGATCCAACCACTACCCTTGTCGGTTCGGTGGGAAGCAGCGGCAACTTCCTGTACAATTGGCAGGCCTTAAGCGGCAACATTGTTAGCGGCGCCAATACACTAACCGCTGTGGTCAATGCCATTGGAACGTACGAGTTCATTGTGACCAATACCAACAATGGGTGTTCCAACAGCGACTTGGTGGCAGTTTTGGCCGACCAGAACAATCCTGTGGCGACCATTCAGCAACCAGGATTGCTCACGTGTTCCATCAATACTTTGTCACTCAATGCTACCGGCTCAACCACCGGTAATGTGGATTATACCTGGACAACGGCCAACGGCAACATTGTTGATCAAACCAACCCTCTTCTGGTGGTTGTTGATGAAGCCGGTGTATACCAGTTGCTTGTAACCAATCCGTTAAACGGTTGTACTGCAACCGCTACCGTTCAGGTAAGCAACGATGTTGTGGCGCCTGCCGCTGAAGCAGGAACCGCAGGTCTTATCACCTGTGCCACCACAACACAGATGCTCAACGGCAATGCTTCGCAGGGCAGCAATTATGTGTACATCTGGACAACCGTGGACGGTACATTGCTCACCGGCATTACAACACTGGCACCAACCGTTTCCTCGGGTGGCACGTACACCCTTGTAGTGACGAATACCAGCAACGGATGTACTTCCGTCGATCAGGTTACGGTTAATGTGAATACACAAGCGCCCGTGGCTGCTATTGTAACGCCCGATATCCTCACGTGCACCGAAACGGAGGTAACCCTCAGTGGATCGGGATCACAAACAGGCGCCAACATCAGTTATGCATGGGCAACTGTCGGTGGCAACATTGTAGGTGGTACCAGCGCCTTGCAGGCAGTAGCCAACCAGTCGGGCAATTACATCCTTACGGTGCTGAACAGCACCAACGGCTGTACTTCGACGGCGACGGCAACCGTAACGGAAAACATCATTTTGCCTGTCGCAGAAGCAGGTTCGCCCTTTACACTTACCTGTACAGTCGACCAGATCATTCTTCAGGGCAGCGGATCTTCGGGGCCGAACTTCCTGTACAGCTGGACGACCAACGGCGGACAAATCGTTTCCGGCGCCACCAGTCCGACGCCGGTGGTGAATGCCGATGGCGTGTACATCCTGCTTGTTACCAACCAGACTACCGGTTGTACTCAAACCGACAATACCGAAGTATTCCTGGAACCCAATGTGCCTACCGATTTCCTGTTTACCCTTACGCCTCCGGGTTGTAAGGACAACGATGGCGTACTGGTTTTTGATGATGTCATCGGAGGTATTGAACCTTACACCTATTCAATCAACGGAGGAAGTACTTACCTTCCTTCTTCAGAGTTTGCCAGCATCAGACCAGGGACGTACGATCTGTGGATACAGGACGCCAACGGCTGCGAATTCAATCTGCCGCTTACGGTACCCATGGCGCCCGATCCCGGCATAGCGTTGGATCCGCAAATCCAGCTCGAATTCGGCAGCACGATGGAAATCCTGGCGCAACTTCCCGCAGGTTACCCGCTTTCGTTGGTTGATACCATCGTTTGGGCGCCCATCGAAGGACTGATCTTCGACAACTACACCATCAACGGTCTGCTCAACCCGACCGTGGCCGCTGTTAAACCTACCCAGTATACCGTGACCGTTTACAGTGTAGACGGCTGTAATGCACAGGATCGGATTCTGGTGCGTGTTGACAACGAGCCCAATATTTACATTCCCAACGTGTTCTCGCCCGGCGATCAGAATGGCGACAATGACATCGTGTACATTTTTGCCAAGGATACGCAGGTGCGTCAAATCAAGTCGTTCAGCATCTTCGACCGTTGGGGTGAAAGGGTTTTTGAGGACTTCAATTTCCAACCCAATGATCCGGCACACGGCTGGGATGGTCACTTCCGGGGCGATCTGCTCAATCCGGCTGTGTTTGTTTATGTAGCTGAAATTGAACTTATTGACGGTCGTTTGCTGCTGTACAAAGGCGACGTAACGTTGGTTAAATAATTCGGTTTTTGAACTTTGTCATGATAAAAGGCTCCCTTGATTTTTCAGGGGGGCCTTTGTTTTCAATTAGTACATTTCTACTATCTTCGTTCACCATACACGCGACTTACCTTTGACCCAGAAAACACAAACCATGCTGCCGTTACGACTGGCCATCTTTGACGATAACCGTGATTTCAGGGAAAGTCTTCGTCAGCTGTTTCACTTTACACCAAATGTGGCTTTGGTAGGTGTTTTTCCGGACTGTTCCCTTGTCCGAACCGCGATTGCTGAACTTAAGCCGGATGTTATCCTTATGGATATCGACATGCCCGGCATGAACGGCATCGATGCGACAGCGATAGTTAAAGAAGTATCGCCGTCTACGCAGGTGGTCATGTTGACCGTAAGCGAAGAGAAAGATCGAATATTTCAGGCCTTGCGCAACGGCGCAACAGGCTATTTGTTGAAAAAAGCCAGTCCAGACGAACTTATTGAAAGTGTTCAATCCGTATTTCAGGGAGGTTCACCCATGAGTCCGGCCATCGCCCGTCAGGTCTTGCAATTTTTTCATCTGAATACACCGCCTGGTGCAGCCAACAGAGTGGAAGTCCCCAACACGACGTCCAATCCGGAAAATACGCTGACGCCGCGGGAACAAGAGATATTGGAAGGTTTGGTTGATGGACTTTCCTACAAAATGATAGCAGCGCGTTTTTTTATCAGTGCAGATACGGTTAAAAACCATATTCAGGGCATTTATAAAAAATTGCATGTGCACTCTAAGGGTGAAGCGATCAGTTATGCCTTAAAAAAAGGCATTGCAGGCCAAAACCGCCCTTGATAAAAATACACTGTGTAACCCTTTAATCCCACCAAGTGAAGCATGCCCCAGAATGAGTGCCAAAACAAACACTTTGAAAAATATTGTTAGGAACGGGCCAAGCGCCAAACCACATGAAAACAGCATGCCGGATGTCGATGTAAATTAACATCCACACAGTAAACTTAAAGGCCCAAAGCCTTTTTGTCCTGTCCCAAAAGCCAACAAAGCAAACAACACCTATCAAAATAGATAGGAAAATTACCCAATTGCGAGGTCCGTTCCCTTTTTGCATTTTCCAAGATGCTGGGTGCCCCGAAAAGTGTGCAAACGCTTTTCGGGGTTCTTTTTTGGCTACCTTTGCGTCCTTAAAAGAAATTTTAAAATGCCGACTACACCTCAACAACCTCAGCTTGATGCCTTCGCCCGATTGCTGACCATCATGGACGAGCTTCGGGAAAAGTGCCCTTGGGACCGCAAACAAACCATCGCTTCGCTGCGCATTCTTACCATCGAAGAAATGTATGAACTCGCCGACGCCATTCTGGAAAATAACCTTCAGGATGTGCGTGAGGAAATTGGGGACATCATGCTGCACATGGTTTTTTATGCCAAAATAGCCAGCGAACAGGGAGCGTTTGATATTGCCGATGCGCTCAATGGTGTGTGCGACAAACTCATCGCCCGTCATCCGCACATTTATGGTGATGTGGTGGTAAACAGTGAGGAAGATGTGAAACGCAACTGGGAACAACTCAAATTAAAAGAAGGTAAAAAATCGATGCTCGCCGGTGTGCCCAACGGCCTGCCTGCCATTGTCAAAGCTTACCGCATGCAGGAGAAAACAGCTCAAGTGGGGTTTGAATGGGACAACACCAGCCAGGTTTGGGCAAAAGTGCAGGAAGAACTCGGTGAATTGCAACACAATATTCAGAACCAGGCGCCACATGCCGATTTGGAGGATGAGTTTGGCGACGTGCTTTTTGCCCTCGTCAATTACGCGCGTTTCATCGGTGTAGATCCCGAAACTGCGCTGGAACGTTCCAACAAAAAATTCAAATCGCGTTTTGAATACATTGAAAACAATGCGCCCCGGCCATTGAACGATATGTCGCTGGAAGAAATGGATGTACTTTGGAATGAAGCCAAACGTATTAAAAATTTGTAAAAATCAGGGAGTTGGTTGTTAGGTTGCTAACTTGGCAGCAGAAATTTAATTCTTAAACCTGTGCAAATCCAATTGACCAAAACAAGCGCTTAAAAATAAAATTTGGTGGAAGACCGTCATTGAAGCAGAGTACAAAACTTTTGAACTCCAACGCTTTGATGCTTCGAAGGTAATGTTTACCTTTGCCCCCGCTAAACCCGAATGGATAGGCCAACCTGCCGTTGGCTCTGCAGAAATTCAGGATTGGTTGTTCTTTCACTTTTTACAACAACATGTAACATGGCAGAGTATTATCACCAAGACAAAGTTGTCGAAATTGTTGCCAAGTACGGTAACAACGACAAAGACACAGGCAACGTTGAAGTTCAGGTTGCTTTGTTGACATACCGCATCGAAAGCCTTTCGGCCCACCTGCGCATCAACAAAAAAGACCACTCCACGCGCCGCGCCCTTTTGACCATGGTTGGTCAGCGCAAACGCCTGCTCAAGTACTACGCGAAGAAAGACATCTTCAAATACCGCGAACTGATCGAAAAACTCGGTCTGCGTAAGTAAATCCAAAAAGCCCGGCATTGCCCTTCCAGGGGATTGCCGGGCTTTTTTTTGTTTAATCCTTTACGTCACCTGCATCCAGGTATAAAAACAACGATTACCATATCCGTCCTGCGCTGCTACTTCGGTACAACGTTCGTCGGAAAACTCAGTTAACCCGCATCGCCCGTTTCCGGCATTTTCCGGACCAGGCATCCGGCTACCGGATCTGCAGGCAAACGCAAAAACGGGGAACTCGTTTATTTCCCCCACACAAAGACGTTGCCGGGCCTTGTTTTTGGTCCGCTGTTTAGGCAACACCTTTGTGTGATTTATCGGTTTTTGCCCACCTGCTTCCATCCAACCGCCCGATTCTCCTGTCCGTGCTTGCCACTGCGGTTGGTGTAAAAACATTTTTAACTTATGGGAAAGCAAATCCCACTACGCACCTCGTTCAACCTGCCGGATGGACGGGAAATTGTGCTTGAAACCGGCAAACTCGCTACGCAAGCCGACGGCAGCGTATTGTTGCGCATGGGTGACACCATGTTGCTTTGTACCATCGTAAGCGCACGAAAAGCCAAAGAAGGCCAGCCCTTTTTTCCACTTTCGGTAGATTACCAGGAGAAATTCGCTGCCGCAGGTCGTATCCCCGGCAATTTTTTTCGCCGTGAAGCGCGCATTTCGGACTACGAAATCCTCATTTGCCGCCTTGTCGACCGCGCCCTGCGTCCGTTGTTCCCCGATGGGTACATGAACGATACCCAGGTGATCATCAACCTGATTTCGGCCGACAAAGACGTAATGCCCGACGCCCTCGCCGGTTTGGTTTGCTCGGCCGCTGTTGCCGTGAGCGACATCCCGGTGGAAGCGCTTTTTTCCGAAGTACGTGTTGCGCGCATCGACGGAAAGTTCGTGATCAATCCAGGTCGTAAAGCCCTCGAAAATGCCGACATGGACTTCATCGTAGCCGCCACCAAACACGACATCACGATGGTGGAAGGTGAAGCCGACGAATGCCAGGAACATGAACTGATTGAAGCCATGAAACTGGCCCATGAAGTCATCAAGGTGCAAATCGCCGCTCAGGAACGCCTCGCCGAACTGGTGGGCCCAAGCGCACTGGTGAAACGCCCGATTCCGGAAGTTCTGGAAAACGAAGACCTGAAAAAAATGGTGGAAAGCCGTTGTTCCGACGCCATCTACGCCATGGCCCGCAGCGCTTCCGACAAAAACACGCGTAAGGAGCTCCTTGACAAAACCAAGGATGACCTCATGGAAAGTCTTTTGACCGAATTCGGCGAGGATTTTATAAGCGAATGGAAACCACTCATCGAGCGCTACTACGACAAAATCAAAAAAACCATCATCCGCGATGTGGTGCTCACCGACGGCAAACGTCTGGACGGCCGCAAAAGCAACGAAGTACGCCCGATCTGGTGCGAGGTGGATTACCTGCCTTCCACCCACGGTTCGGCCATCTTCAACCGCGGTGAAACCCAGTCGCTGACCTCCATGACCCTTGGTACCAAACAGGATCAGCAAATGATCGACAACGCCCTCGATCACCACGACGACGATTTTATCCTGCACTACAACTTCCCGCCCTATTCCACGGGTGAAGTAAAACCCATGCGCGGTCCCGGCCGCCGCGAAGTTGGTCACGCCAACCTCGCCGGTCGCTCCATTCGCAAACTTATGCCCAAGGATTATGCCTACACGGTGCGTATCGTGTCGGACATCCTTGAGTCCAACGGATCGTCTTCCATGGCAACCGTTTGTGCAGGTTCCCTGGCCTTGATGGACGGCGGTGTGCCCCTCAAAGCTCCCATTGCAGGTATTGCCATGGGCGCCATCGCCGATGACAAAGGCCGCATCGCCATCCTTTCCGACATCCTCGGCGACGAAGATGCACTCGGCGATATGGACTTCAAAGTAACCGGTACCGACAAAGGTATTTGCGGTACGCAGATGGACATCAAAATTGACGGCATGCCGTATGAGATGCTTGAAAAAGCCCTCCTGCAAGCCCGCGAAGGACGAATCCACATCCTTTCCAAAATGGCCGACGCCCTCAGCGAACCACGTCCAGACCTCAAACCACACGCACCACGTGTGATTGAGTTCCGCATCAGCCGCGAGTACATCGGCGGCGTGATCGGACCAGGCGGTAAGATCATTCAGGAAATGCAACGTTCTACCGGCACCACGATCTCGATCACCGAAGACGAACAAGGTGGTATCGTATCCATTTTTGGACCGGACAAAACGGCACTCGATGCAGCTTATGCCCGTATTCAGGACATCGTGTTTACCCCAACGGTGGGCGATGTGTTTGAAGGTGTGGTGGAAGAACTGGCCGAATACGGCGCTTTCATCAAATTTAAAGGCAAAACGGGCCTGATGCACGTTTCTGAAATCAGCCATACCCGCGTTGAAAACGTAGGTGATGTTTTGAAAGTAGGTGAAACCGTCAAGTTCAAACTGCTCGACATCGATCCCAAATCGGGCAAGATGAAACTGTCCATGCGCGCCATCCTGCCCAAAGCAGACGGCACCATGCCTACCGATGAAGAAAACGCAGCCCGTGCACAACGCGGCAGCGGCGGTGGTGATCGCGGTAGCCGCGATGGTGGCAGAGACGGTGGCCGTGGTGGTCGCGACGACCGCAGAGGCGGCGGCGATGACCGTCGTGGCGGAGGTGGCGGAGGACGCCGCTAAGCCCAACTCCCTGGCTAAAGTACCAACTAAATAGCATTGAAGGGTCGCTTCGGTTTACCGAAGCGACCCTCTTTTTTATGCCCTGACTTGTGTTTCAAGAGAAATTTTTCAAATGGCTTCTTTAAAAACAGCTAACATTTAACGGTGTTTTGTATTATTAATACTAGACAAAATGCAAGTAGGATTGAGCACTTTTGTTCTTATTTTTACTGCATCTCTGTCTGTAATTCAAATTACATCAACTGAAAATCATTAAACAAACATTTTATATGTTAAAGTCCATTTTCTTACTGGTTGGCATGTTGCTTTTTACCCTCAACATCCGGGCTCAGGATACCGACGGAGGAAATGCTGCCGAACTCGCTAAAAAACTTGCCAACCCCATCGCCAGCCTCATCAGTGTGCCATTTCAAAGCAACTGGGACGTAGGTATCGGCGCCCACAATGGCTCCAAAATGGTGTTGAACGTACAACCCGTCATACCGTTTACCCTTACGGAAAACCTGAACCTCATTACCCGCTGGATCGTGCCCATCGTTTCGCAATACGATGTGACGGGTGAAAACACAAGCCAGGCCGGATTGGGTGACGCTGTACTCACCGGCTTTTTCAGTCCTTCCAAAAGTGACCTCACCTGGGGCGTGGGTCCTGCATTCCTGGTGCCTACTGCCACGGATCAATTTTTGGGTACGGAAAAATTCGGTGTCGGACCATCGGTAGTGGCCTTGAAACAAACCAACGGTTGGACCATCGGCGGCCTTGCCAACCACCTCATTTCGGTGGCCGGCGATGAAAACCGCGGCGAGGTGAACGCCACTTTTATAAATCCATTCGTGGCCTACAACTGGAAAAGTGGCGCGGGCATCACCTTCAACCTTGAATACACCCACGATTGGGAAAACGACGTAGACGTGTTGGTACTCAACTTTCCAACCTTCAGCGGAATAACCAAATTTGGCAAACAATTGATGAGTTTCGGCATTAGTCCACGGTTTCACTTTGCCCCCGACGTTCGTCCGGCCTACGGCTTACGTGCCGCCGTTATACCTGTTTTTCCTAAAAAATAATCCCCTTTGAAGCATAATTAGGTGGCTTAGAGCCCTCTTGCCACCAACAACATCCAGACGGTTCGCCACAGGGGAAAATCCAAGCACTTTTGCCAACAATCATCGCACGCAGTAAAATTGTTTAACTAAAGGTAAAATTTTCCTTTTTTTGCAATTGTAAAGAGCAATGATATTGAGTCATTGACTACACAGAACTACCATTCTCTAAAAAGACTGCATGAAACACCTCCAAACTTTTTTCCCAATTGTCTTTTTGTTTTTTTTCGCTTTGGGTTGTCAGC
>JADLBE010000058.1 GCA_020847915.1 Saprospiraceae bacterium
ACTGAAGTGAACCCCAAACACCGGTACACGCATTCCGGCAACTATACCGTCACCCTAACCGCCACGAAAGGCGCCAAATCCACCATTTCCAAACAAATGATCCAGGTTACTGCCCCCGAGCGCTGCCTCGTTGAATTCGAAACCGAATACGGCACCATGACGGCCGAGCTCTACAACGCCACGCCGCAACACCGCGACAACTTCGTAAAACTCGCCGAAGAAGGTTACTACAACGACCTGCTTTTCCACCGCGTCATCAACGGATTTATGATCCAGGGCGGCGACCCCAACTCGCGCGACGCCAAGCCCGGCCAGTCGCTCGGCTTCGGCGGTCCAAGCTACCAGGTGCCCGCCGAATTCGTCGATTCGCTGGTGCACGTCAAAGGCGCCATCTGCGCCGCCCGCACCAACAATCCGGAGAAAAAATCGAGCGGTTCGCAGTTCTACATCGTGCACGGTGCTCCCGTGAAAGAAGAGGTGCTGCACCAGATCGAAGCCATGAAAAACTTCCACTACACGCCCGAACAAATCGCTGAATACGGAACCCTCGGCGGCACACCCCACCTCGACCGCGACTACACGGTGTTCGGCCGCGTCATCAAAGGCCTCGATGTGATCGATAAAATCGCAGCCGTTCAAATCGGCTCGGGCGACCGCCCTGTAAAAGATGTTAAAATGAAGGTGCTCGTCATCAAATAAGCACCCGCCCCGCCATGTCGAAACGCCTGCCGCTGCTCATCGGCATTCCCGCCCTGATCATCCTGCTCGCCCTGTTGGTGTACTACCGGCAGGACGGTAAGGGGCGTTTCGACTGGCGTGAAAACCGCGCCAACAAAGCGTACCGCAACACCAACGACCAACCCTACGGAACCCAGGTTTTTTTCAACCTGCTGGAAGGGTATTTCCCCGGAAAAGAAGTGCAGGTGCTGCGCAAAAAAGTGGACGAGGAACTGCCGGTGTACAGTTCAACCGGCCCGGCGTCCTATGTTTTTGTGGGTGAAGCCATGTTTTACGACAGCCTCGCCCTCAACCGACTGCTCGAGTTCGTAAAAAGGGGCAACACAGCCCTGCTCAGCAGCAAAAGCCTGCCCATCGAGCTGATTTCCAAATTTGATACGGTTCCTTGTCCCGGCGATTACGAACAGGTTTGGAGCGATTACGGCTTTGTGTACGATACCCTCGCGCAACTCACCATGACCGAAACGGGGGGCGGCAGGAAATTTCCTTTCTTTTATTCTTACCAGAACAAAACAGGCGGGTACTACTGGAGTTTCATCGAAAACAGGCATTTCTGCGCACACAAAGCCATGCAACCGCTGGGCCGACTGAACGATTCGTTGGTGAATTTTGCCCGCATTCCTTACGGCGAAGGTTTTGTGTTTTTGCACACCACACCGCTGGCTTTTACCAATTTCCATCTGTTGCGGCCCGAAGGGCGCGCGTATGCCGAGGCTGTTTTGGCGTATTTGCCGGAAGGTACGGTGTATTGGGACGCCGCCAGCCAAATTTCCGAAGCGGTGGCCCGCAGGCGCAACCGCAACATGAATTCCTTTGCTCGTGAATTGCCCGACGAACATCCGCTCAGCTATTTGCTGCGGCACCTATCCCTGGCGTGGGCGTGGTACACGATCATCGGCCTGGCATTTTTGTACCTGCTTTTCCGGGCCAAACGCAGGCAACGCATCATTCCAATTTTGCCGAAAAATGAGAATTCGTCGTACGAGTTCATAAGTACCATTGCGCATTTGCATTTTAAGGAAAAAAACTACCAGAACTTCAGCATCCAGGGCATGAAACTGTTCCTGGCGCAGCTGCGCGAACGTTACGGACTGGTGGTGTTGATGAACCCTGAAAACAACAAACCCAAAATCGATCAGGTCTTTTTCAGCCGCCTGGCACAGGTTTCGGAGGTGCCCGAAAAACAAATTCAAACTATCTTTACCCAATACGCCAACGTATTGCAATACGAACCCACGGAAAGCATGATGTCCGACCTCTACATGGCCATGGATGCTTTTTGGAAACAAGCTAAATGATGGAAAGCATGTCGGAAAACGAATTCCCCGAACAGCACGAACCCATAGAAGTTCCACAGCCCGAAGTTGTGCCGGAGCCCGAACCTGAACCCGAACACGTGGATGTTTTGCCCGTGATGGAACGCGCCGAACGTGTGCGCAAGGAAATCAGTCAGGTCATCGTGGGGCAGGACGCCATGCTCGACATGATGCTTGTGGCCCTCTTCACCGGCGGCCACGTGTTGCTCGAAGGCGTGCCCGGCATCGCCAAAACCTTGTCGGCCAAACTGCTCGCGCGCAGCATTTCCGCAGCGTTCAGCCGCATCCAGTTTACGCCCGACCTCATGCCGGCCGACGTGGTGGGTACGCCGGTGTACAACATGAAAACGTCGGAATTCGACTTCAAACAGGGACCCATTTTTTCCAACATCGTACTCATCGACGAGATCAACCGCGCCCCGGCCAAAACGCAGGCGGCGTTGTTTGAGGTGATGGAAGAATTTCAGGTGACGGTGGACAGCGTGACCTACCGCATGGACCGTCCCTTCTTCGTCATGGCTACCCAAAACCCCATCGAACAGGAAGGCACGTACAAACTGCCGGAAGCCCAGCTCGACCGCTTTTTGTTCAAAATCATATTGGATTACCCGAGCCTGGAAGAGGAAAAAATCATCCTGCGCCGTTTCCGCAACGACTTTCATGGCGCCCTGCGCGAAACCGTGATGCCCGTGGTGACGCCCGAAGACATCGCAGACAGCCAGCGCCGCATCGAGCAGGTGTACATCCGCGAGGAACTGCTCGACTACATCGCCGCCATAGTGCACAACACCCGCCAAAACGCGGATCTGTTCCTCGGCGCCAGTCCACGCGCCTCGCTCGCCCTCATGAAAAGTGCCAAAGCCCTCGCGGCCATCCAGGGCCGGAATTTCGTAACGCCCGACGACATCCGCTACGTGGTGTTCCCGGTACTCAACCACCGCGTTATCCTCACGCCCGAACGCGACATGGAAGGCGTAACGACGCGGGAGGTTTTGGATGAGATAGTGAAGAAGATTGAGGTGCCGAGGTAGGATTAGGGTTATAGGGTTGCGTGATGTACATGATTTTGGCCTTAAAGGAGGGTTGTGACGTTTCTTTTTTCAAGCCTAAAATCCTTTACACACTAAAATCTTTTGAATCTTGATTAATTAACAGAATAAATATTTTGATACTTTGAAAAAAGGTTTAACTTTGTCTAACGAAATTTAGCCTAAGTCAAGATTTTATCATCTTCAAATATTTTCTGTTATGACTTCCAGAAAACGGCTAGCCTTATTCCCTTATCCCATTGCAATTTTAATTGGATTACTTTTCTTTGGGCATTCGCTTTCCGCCCAAACTTTTTCCCAAAAATTGATTGAGCCGAGTACGTTACTTCCAGACAACCTGGGATTTGCTGAATCTGCCAGGTTTCAGCAGATCAGCCAGTATCCGTTTACCGATACTACGGTATTGATAACATTGAGAGATTTGCTTCAAAGCAGCGAGGATGGTCTGGTTCAGGTTCAATTCCCACTGTGTACCTGTGGTGACGTTATTTTCAAAACGGTGTTTGCGGAATACGAAAATGCCAACAACTATCGGTGGGAAGGCGTTGTCGAAACGACAGATACCGTAGGATGCATAGACGGCTACTTGACATTGGTAGCACGCAATGGTCGAAGATTCGGCCATTTGGCTTTGGATGGTGAATTCTATGAAATTCAAGAAGTAGCTTCCGGCAAACATGCCTTTTCAAAAATCTCCTTTCAAGGCTTTTCAGGCAATGAATGCGGTGTGTTTTCAAATGATACTTCAAACCTCATCACTGCTGAAAACCGTACTGAAGAACAATGTGAAGTACGTGTACTGGTGTTGTACAACCAGTCCACCATAGATTTGGAAGGAAGTGTAGAGGCAGTAGAGGACAGGGCATTTATGAGTTTGTTTCAGACAAGAACCGCATTAAGCAACAGCATGGTTTCTGAAAATGATGTAAGAATTGTTTTGGCAGGAGTTGAGCAAATCCCAAATCATGTGCAGACAGAACCAATAGCTGAAGACGAAATTGACAACCTAAAATTATTGCAGTTTGTAACTGAAATGCGAGATGACAGAGGGGCTGATTTAGTTGTATTCCTAACAGGAGATGATTATGATGGCAGGTCCGGTAACGGAGAGATTGATATTCTGGGCTATGCACAGACTCTAGATTTGGTGGCAGAAGATGCATATGCGCTTGTAGAAGCTGGTCCGGCAGCATCTGCACAATTTACTTTTGCTCATGAAGTTGCTCATTTATTCGGCTGTCGACATGATATATCAGATGATTCGTTCGAAGGGATTATGCATGCGTATTCTTTCAATATTGGAAGATGGCCAAATGTAAAATCAAGAAGTACTGTATTGTGGGTTAGCCGTATTAATAATAATCCTCCTCCACCTAGAACATTGCATTTTTCAAATCCTGATGTTAAATACAGAGGGACTTACACCGGCACTGAAGAGCAAGAAAACAATGCTCAGCAATTTAGAAATACAGCCTGTACTGTTGCAGACTTTGTTAGTGGAGAGGAAAATCCAGTATCAATTGGCATAGAAGGTTATAAATGGATTTGTCCTTGTGACTTAGCCATCTTAAATGGTGTCATATATGGAGGTGTTCCAGGGATTTATGCTTATGAGTGGACCATAAGCACTGATGGTGGACTAACTTACGGTAGCGTACAAGGAACTGGGACCGGTTTTCAAATTGAAGCACCATGTACTCTTGGTGACTACATAAGGGTAAGGTTACAAGTAACTGATCCTAACAGTAATGTATATTATTCATTTGCAGTGGTTAGAGCGGTTAACGACCCAGAAGATGGACAACCATGCATTCATTTGCGTAAAGAAACAGAAGATTTGGTGAATGCATTCAAAATATCGCCTAATCCTGCTACTAATCAGATCGCAATTGAGGTTTATATTGAAGAAGTTAATCAAATTTTAATCGAGATTACATCGGTTTCAGGACAAGTCATTTTCCAACATAATTTAAGTAATATAGTTAAGGGTTGGAATAAGGTTATAATTGATGTTTCTGCTTTTCAACCTGGTGGATACTTTTGCCGAATGACTGAAAATAAATCGGTAAAACAATCATTGATCACAATACTTAGGTAGCTTTTTCACAGTAATAGCTGGTTATTGATATTCAATAACCAGCTATTACATTTAAAATCGGATCAATATGAAGAATTTTTTAATGCTCTTTATACTTACTTTTGCAATTTCTTGTACCAAAGATGACGAAGGTAAAAGTGCCTTATACATTGGATCATATTCACTTTCCTGCAATGGTCATTCCTGGAATGGCAACGTAATAAATATTAGCCTTATCGATTATCCCGATACTTTAAGAGGCATTTCATTGCTCAGAGCCAATCCTGACAATGCCAGCATTAGTGAGGCACTATCTTTTAAAAATATCATTCTAAAGCCTGGTATTTATCCTATTGATACCATGTTGTATAATTCACCGGATGCCAAACTTCGTGCATTTTTTTCTACTACTGTAGATGGTGACGCAAGAGGAGATTACTATTGGTCACCTGCCCAAAACTCCGAAAATTATTTGGTTGTGGAATCCTACGATACCACTACACGGGAGCTGAAAGCCAGTTTTCAGGTATTCCTTGTGACGGACCCTTCACGTACCAAATTCGATCCCTCACTTCCCGATACTTTGCGTTTTACTGAGGGTAAAATATCGGTGAAACTGGATCAGGATTAAAGGATTACTTGATTTATAGGATTTTGGGCTCGAAAAAAAGACGCACAGCGTTGGGCAGTATAAAACGCCTTAGAATTCTGGTAATGCCGTTTTAATAAGAAACATCAATAAGGCGTGGAACAAAACTTAAAATCCTGATCTCACATGCGTGGACTGCTGTGAAACACCGTCAAAAAAATAAACGCAATTTTCATGGGTTGCGACACGCCGGGATCGAGGTTGTCGTCGATGCCCCAGTCGCGCGGGTCCTGCTGGCGGAGGGTGTAGATGTGGTATTTTCCGTAGTTGCGGTCGTCCACGAGCCATTCGTCGAGCTGGTTTTTCCAGCGGCTGCGCAGGATCAGGGTGGTGGCGTTGTCGGTTACGCGCCATTCGGTGAAATCGTTGCTCCAGGCCGTGCGCATGCTGATGATCGAGCCACTGAAGCTGCGCAATTCCCAATACGTAGGATCGTCCTTAAATTTTGCCCGGATGTTGCCCGATTCGTCGCCCACCCGGTATTCCCATTCCGAAAAATCATCTTTCACACCCAGCCACCGCAGGCGCAATTCGCCGGCAATGGCTTCGTCGGGGAAACCTTCGTCGGTGGTATCTCCTGTGAGGGCATAGAGGTCCCATTCCACAAACGAATCACTCCAGCGTGTGCTTATGGTGCTGAATTGCTGGGCCTTTCCCGGGGTGGCAAAGGCAAGCAGGATAAAAAGGAGTGCGGTGTGAAAGGTTTTCATGTTTGTTAAACGGGAAAAGCGCGTGTGTGTTTTATCCCCACACAAGACAAGTCACCCGGTGCGATACTACACACCGGGTGACCTCAGGAAACTTACGACTTACGACTTACGACTTTTTAAAACGGCAGGTCGTCGAAATTGCCAGAAGCCGGCGGTTCTTTCGATTCGGGGAAGGGGTTGGACGGGAAATTTTCGTCACCGCCGCCGCTGTTTTGTCTGCTCGGGGCACTTGTGGTGCCGCCGGCCACGGCTTCACCTGTGGATTTTTCGATGCGCCAGGCGTTCAGGTTGGTGAGGTACTTGCCGTTCCACTCGCGGCCACGCAGGTCGAAAGAAACTTTGAGTTGTTCGCCTTCGCTGAATGCGTCGAGCATGGCGCAGCGGTCCTGGACGGCCTGGAACTTCACGAGTTGCGGGTAGTTGCCGTCGGGGATTTCGAGAACAAATTCGCGGGCCTGAAAGCTTGCGCTTTTTTGTTCGGTTGGGAAAAGGCGGTGCAGGGTGCCAATAACTTCAAATGCCATGATGCTGTGCTGCTTATTTCAGTTTGAATAAATGTTCGTAATAACCTGGTCGGTTGGAGCTGATCACGTGATCGTATTTTTTCGAAACGATGAAACGCATTTCCGAAACATACAGCGGCACTTCGGGCATTTCGTCCTGATAGATGCGTTGGGCTTCGAAATAATATTTTTTGCGATCGGTTTCGTTGGAGGCGTTGCGCAGGGCTTCAAAAACCTTATCGGCTTCCGGATTGGCCAAACGGCTGCGGTTGTCGCCGGCGGGTGCCAAACTTGCGGAGTGGAACTGCTGGTAAAAATCGTAAAAACCGGGAAGAAGGGCCACCGCCACGAGTGCAGTTTCGTATTCGCCGGCCTGGGTTGTTGGGGTGAGCGTGGTAAGGTCGACGGGTTTCAGGTTGATGCCGACGCCGGCCAGACGGCAGGTTTCGGTGATGCTGGCAGCAAGCATCTCGTTCGATTTGGCCGAGGTGGTGGCCAGCATTTCCAGGGTAAGCTCGGTGCTTCTTCCGTTGATTACCTTGTCTACGGTGCCGTTGCCGTTGGTATCTTTCCAGCCGGCTTCGGCCAGCAGTGCTTTGGCCTCGTCTATTTTATAGGAAGCCATGGGTATGCTGGTGTCGTAATATTTCTGAACGTGAAACACCGGACTCGCGATTTGGCGGGCCATACCCATCTGGATGGTTTGGGTGATGTAGTTGTAATCGACGAGCATCGACAGGGCGTGGCGCACCTTTTTATCGGCCAGTTTGGGATTGCTCGTGTTGAACATCCAGCGCATGTACTGCAGGGCAGGTTTGGTAAGGAAGTCGTACGATTTGGTGAGTTGGCTGTCCTGTTTCCACGCCTGGAATTTGGCTGCGGTGAGGTTGCCTGCCACGTCGATTTCGCCCGAACGCAGGTAGTTTTCAAGCGCCGTTTCGTCTTTGATGAAGCGGTATTCGATGGTATCGGGATAAGCGGCCAGCAGCGGACGGGTTTTGGTGACCGCATCGCCCCACCAGTTTGTTTTTTTCACCAAAACAACATTTTGGTCGGCGTTGAACTGCACCATCTGGTATGGTCCGCTGCCCACCACCGAAGCCGGGTCGTTGTCGTATTTCGGATTGTTGTAGTTGTCGGCAAAAGCGGCCATTTTGGGGTTGGACTCCATGAGGGTTGTGGCTTTGGCCTCGTCGATGAGGTCGGCAAGCGGCACATCGATCATCCATTTTCCCGGGTCGTAATGGTAGGCCGGCAAAACAGGGATCTGGCAAATGGCATCCACGCCCAGCATAAAAAACTTATTGAAATAAACCGTGAATTTTTTAGGATTGGCGGGATCCACCACCACGTCATTCAGATCGGGGAAATAACTTCTGAAAATCTGGGCATTCAGTCCCGGGTGGAATAAAATTTTCAGGGTAAAAACGTAGTCGTTGCCGGTGAGTGGGCTTCCGTCGGGCCAGGCGACTTCGGGCAAAATTTCGATGTCGAACGTGTACTGACCTTTGCGCGGACCGTCGGTGACCTGCCGCATTTCGGGCAGTTCTTTGATAATCAGAGGTTCGAGCAGAAGGGTTTGCGGATTCACCACACCGAGTTCCTGGAAAATCTGTCTGGCTACAAAGCGAGAGTACCCGGTGGATTTTTGGTAGGGGTTGAGGGTGGTTACGGATGATTCCATCCGTATGTTGAGTTTGCCTTTTTCACCGCCGCTTTTGTCGTCGCCTCCGCAGGCGGCAAACAAGCTGAGCGTGAGGCTGATGAGCACGAGTTTGGTAATGTTCATGGGCTTACTGTTTTCATCAGTGGGAATTTTGCGTAAAAGTAAGCCCTTTTGTGCGTAACCGCGAAACAGTACCCTGGCCGAAGCCCGGTTTTTTTCTACAACAAACGTTTTTTACGCCTTGTCGAGAAACCGTGCCGACCATTCCGGACGTGGCAGCCAGCAAGCCTCACTTTTGCCAAACCATCGGTAGCGGTTGCCTGCCACCGCTTTGTAGGCAGCATCGCGCAGGAAACGCGGAACGATTTTAAAGCCATAGGCCAACGACCAAAAGCCGCCGATGCGCCGAAGCAATTCGAGCACGGCATCGGAACGTGTGAACAATTTTCCGTCGGCTACCAACACCACGGTACCCAATTCGGTATCGCTGTATGCGTGGGTACTCAGGAGGTTTTGTGCTAGAACACTTTGCAGCGGGGCGAAGCGGAAAATACCTTTGCTATCGTGTTTCAAAACCCACTGTACGGAGCCGCTGCAGAGGTTGCAAACGCCGTCGAAAAGTAAAATAGGATGTTGTTGTGTGTCGTTCACGTTAGAAATGCTATTTTGGCAGCAGAACAACCATGCCTACCGCCATATCCATCGTTTTTGTCGGCATTACCATTTTTTTGTCGCACTACTTCGCCGCGTTGTTCCGACGCACGAAGATACCCGACGTGCTTTGGCTTTTCACCATCGGTTTGTTGCTCGGACCAATTTTCGGCATCGTGCGTCCGGAAACCTTCGGCGCCGTTGGTCCGGTTTTTACCACCATTACCCTTGTTTTTATACTTTTTGAAAGCGGCATTGAGCAAAGGCTGGAGGTGCTTATCAAAGCCCTGAGCGGTACGGCAAAAATTACTACATACAACTTCATCGGCACCTGTTTGGTTGCAGGAGGCATCGTGTATTTCTACACGGATTTGGGTGTTTTGCGGTCGCTTATGCTCGGCAGCATCGTGGGCGGTACCTCTTCGGCTGTCATTACCACGTTGAGCAAGGCTTTCCCCATGACCGAAAGAACCAGAACAATTCTGGTGCTTGAATCCGCTTTTTCCGATGTTTATACCCTTGCCATACCGCTTACGCTGCTGTCTGCCTACAAAATCGGGCGTTTCGATGTGGCGTATGTGACGGGACAAATGATCGCGGCGTTCATTCTGGCAGCCATGCTCGGTATTGCAGGCGCTTTTTTGTGGAGCATCCTGCTCAAACGTATGCGGACCCTGCAAAACACGGTTTTTACCACGCCTGCATTTGTTTTTATCATTTACGGCATTGTTGAGTTGCTCAATTATTCGGGTCCCATCGCCGCGCTTACTTTTGGCATCACGCTCGGCAACATCGATGTTTTGGGCCCGCCCATCATGCGCAACCTTTTGTCGCGCAGACCCATTGCGCTCAACGACAATGAAAGGGCGTTTTTTTCCGAAGCGGTTTTTTTGCTGCGCACCTTCTTTTTTGTGTACATCGGCATTTCGGTTCATTTGGAAGACTGGTGGATGATGGTCCTGGGGGTCATCATCACCGGCGCTTTGTTCCTGGCACGCATTCCCATTGTACGTATTTCGGTGCCCCGCGACACGCCCCTGCGCGACGCGGCATTTATGGCTACGATGATACCCAAAGGTCTGGGCGCAGCAGTGTTGGCTTCCTTGCCGGCCCAACAAGGCGTTGAAGGCGGCGAAATCATCCAGTCGATCGTTTTTTCCATTATCCTCAGCACCACACTTCTAAGTACGGTTCTGACGTTTCTGGTAGACAAAACCTGGCTTGCCAATTTTTACGAATGGATTTTCAAAATTACAGGGCTCGGCCGCCGCAACGACGAAAACACCGAAGGCGAACCCCCGGCGCCGGCGCCACACATGCCCGGCGACGATGACGAGCCGGATGTGCCGGAAGCCCGGTAGTTTAAAGTTTGAAGTTTAAAGTTTGAAGTTTGAAGTTTAAAGGGCAGCCAGCAGTCTTACCTTTGTGTCCTCAAATATCCACTTTTTGAAAAAAATTACTTTTTGGGCTGCGCCCAAACAACGGCTGTTTTTCTGGCCGATGTTGTTTCTGATCATGTGTTCCGCAGCGAACGCCGGGGCTCAAACGCGTCCGGCTGCAGCCAAAGCCGATACGTCCAAACGCCTGGAAATCGAAGCGGCGGAAGTGATTGAAAATTTCCAGCGCGGTGACCGGACCTTGCAAAAACTCAGCGGTAAAGTGCGTTTAAGACAGGAAAATACCCTTGTTTTTTGCGACACGGCCATCCTCGATGAAAACAATGCCATTCTGAAAGGCTCTGTCGTCATCGAACAAGGCGATTCCCTGCGCATTTTCGGCGACTCGGCCCACTACTACGGACTGACGAAACAAAGCGACCTGTGGGGCGACGTGGTCCTCGTAAACGGCAAGCAGGAATTGTACACCGACCGCATGCACTACGACCTGGGACAAAAGGTGGCCACCTACCACAACGGCGCCACCATGTCCAACGGTAAAAGTCAGCTCAAAAGCAGGCACGGATACTATTACGTGAATGAAAAGCAGGTGTTTTTTAAAGGCGACGTTGTGGTGACCGACCCCGATTTTACCCTGCGATCGGATACCATGTCGTACGATACCGAAACCCAGCTCGTGCATTTCCTGGCGCCCACACTCATCAGTCAGCGTGGCAGTAAAATTTACACCGAAGGCGGCTTTTACGATGTGGAAAACAACTTCGCTGAATTTGATAAAAATCCGCAGTACGAACGCGAAGGCCAACTCGGCAGGGCGCGCAAAATGCGGTACGACGGTCTTACCAAGGAATATGTGCTCGAAGGCGACGCCACCATAACCGAACCAAACAAAGACGTGCGGGCCGATGTGATCCGCTACAACACCGATACCGAAATGGCCGTGCTGGTGGGCAATGCGTATTACAAAGACAGCACCCAGGAAGTTACAGGTGCGGAAATAAGGTACGACAGCAGGAACAAAACCTACCAGCTTTCCGGTCGGGGCAAAGTGGTGGACAAAACCAACATCATCGAAGCCGATGTGCTCGACTTCAACGATGAACTCGGCAACGGATTCGCAGAAGGAGATGTCATCTGGAACGACACGGTGGCTGATTACGGCATCAGGGCCCGGCGGCTGGATTACAACAAAAAAACCGAATTCATCAATGCTTATGGTGGTTTTGGAGGCGCGACCAGGCCCATGATGGTTTCGCTGGTGGACAACGATACCTTGTATCTCAGTGCAGATACCCTCACGTCGTTTAAGCCCGATTCGGCCACCGACGCGCGACTTTTGCTGGCCCACCGCGACGTTCGTATTTTTAAAAGCGACTTGCAGGCGTCGTGCGATTCGCTCACGTTCAATTCGGTGGACAGTATTTTTTGGTTTTACAAAATAGACCGGCAGCCGCTGATTTGGTCGGATACCTCCCAGTTTTCAGGAGATACCATACGCCTTGCCCTGCGCGGCAACAAACTCGACAAGTTGTGGCTGGTGCAAAACAGTTTGGTGATCAATTCCTCCGACGAGCAGTTTTTCAACCAAATACAGGGAAAAAACACCACGGCCTTTTTCCGGGAGGATGAGGTGCGCGAGATGTTTGTGGAAGGCAATGCCCGGGCCATTTATTACGCGCTCGACGATAAAAATGCCTATGTGGGTGTGAACGAGTCGCAGAGCTCGGAAATGCGGATCTATTTCGGGAACAACAAGGTGGAAGGCATCAAATTTTACGGAGAACCGGCCGGTAAGTTTATACCCATGAAACAAGCCAAACACACCAAGGTGGAAGGGTTTTTTTGGGAGAAAGGGAGAAGGCCGAGGAGCGTTATGGATTTGAAAAATTGAATGACGAGATATGGGCCGTTGATTGACGATATACGAAATACGAGATTTGAAATTTGAATTTTTTGGGCTGTGGTGGGCCTGGGTTTTGCGCTTCGCCTATTTGTCTGAATCAGGATTTCCAGGATTGTAAGATTTTCAGGATTTTAAATTACAGGAAATTAATTCGTTTGAAATGGGGACATTCATGCTTTACCCGGGCCAACATCCTGCAATTTAAAATCCTGAAAATCTTATAATCCTGGAAATCCTGATTCAGACAAACAAGCAGCGCGTGATCTCAAGCCCACCACAGCCCAAAAAAAATTCAAACATCAAAAATCGCATCTAGTCAATCTTTCCATTTAAAGCTCATCTCCTGTTCGATCCCTTCGGCCAAACTGTATGACACGGGGCAGGTGCGGGCGGCGGTTTCCAGGATCTTTTTTTCTTTATCGCTGTAGGTATGGTCGGGCATGGTTACGTGTACGACCACTTTGGCGATGCGTCGCGGGTCGGCGGCCATAATTTTGGTCACTTCGGCGTGGGCGCCCGCCATGTCGACGCCGTGGTTTCGGGCGCTGATGCCCATAAGCGTGAGCATGCAGGTGGCCAGCGAGGTGGCGGTGAGGTCGGTGGGTGAAAAAGCTTCGCCTTTACCCTGGTTGTCGAGCGGTGCATCGGTGATGATTTTGATGCCCGATTGCAGGTGGGTGGCTTCGGTTCGGAGGTCGCCGAGGTAAACAATTTTTGAAGTCATCGATAATTGATGCTAAAAGAACTCAGTGAATTTTTTTTGTTGAAATGCAGCATCACCGTTAAGTGATTTCATATGATTCTTTAAGTCCAAATAGGCTTTCGTAGGAACTTGCGGGGCTCGACTTAGGGCTAATTTTGCGTAAACTGAATTATATCCAAAGGGTTTAATTTTCGGATAAAGCTCTTTAATACTACTGATTAACTGTGCACATGCTTCATTCACATCACGTCCTTTCAGCTCAATAAAATGCGCCGTTTTTTCTGTGCAATTCAGAACGAGAAAGTCGCATTTTTTCAAATGATTTCCTTTCATCAAACAGCCATCCACGCACAAACTAACAATGACTGTTTTTGACTTGTTTGTTGCTGTATAAGTACTTTTACTAGCTCCTTTTGGGTCTTTAAGTTTAATGGTGGAACGTTGGTAGTCTTGATAAACTTCGCATTTCTGATCAAATGGGTGACAAGGATTCATTTCTCGAATTCGAATAATTTATCAAAATTTGTAAAAATCTGGTTGGAAATCACGTCAATACGTTCGGCCTGAATTAAATTTTCATCCATAATGGATTCTAAAGTTCCATTATCCACAAAATATGCGGCCACTCTTTTGGGATCTAGCCACGACTCACGCTCTACAATTTCTGATACACCTTTTTCATCGTTTTGACCTACCTGGTAAGCATAGAGCAGGTTGTTAAGCGAGGTCAAGATGTATGGGCTGTGTGTGGTTATTAGCAACCGATTGAATGTTGTAGCATTTGCAAACATGGCCATCAATTCCACCAATTCTTTTTGAGCATCGGGGAATAGGTGGGCTTCCGGCTCTTCTAGAATAAAATTATGCACCAACAATTCTGAAATACCGTAATACAAAGACATTAATATCCATAAAGATTCCTGCTGACCGGAGGAAGCGTTGCGAAGGGGAACGTAATTAGTTTCTGAACCCGGCAAATAAATTCGGTCTTCACCGTTTTCGCGTCGGTAAGAACCTTTGAGAATGGCATCGATTTTTTCCAGAACGGATTGTGGTGGAATTTTGACGATGTCGAACCCGTATTTAACGGAAAGTTCTTCAACGACCCAACGAATGTCATTGGACCCCAGAAATTTTCTGACGTTTTCCAGAAACTCAAAAAATCGATAAATGAAAAACTCGCCAGTTTGTGGCGATGTATTGGCTATTTTAAAAACATTGTCTGATAAAAAAGCGTAAACACTTCGTCCTGCAGGAACGTAAACGATGGGGCCAATAGCATCAAAATGCTGTAGCAGGATTTTGGATGTAGCACCGATGATGATGTTTTTAACAACACCAATTTGACCTGTTACATCCGTAAATTCACTTTTTTCTGATTTGTTAGCAGCGTTGTGGGCGCTGTTGATTTCGTTAAATGCCTCTTGAAGATTGGAACTGAAAACAAGTTCTAAAAGCGCTTTTTGTCCATTGCCTGAGGCCAGTGTAACTTCAATGCCGTTGCCAAAATCAAAATGAATGTACGTGTTAGGCTTGATTGCATGTCCATGAAGGGAAAAAATATCCAACAGATGCTT
This sequence comes from Saprospiraceae bacterium, assembly GCA_020847915.1. Classification (GTDB taxonomy): domain Bacteria; phylum Bacteroidota; class Bacteroidia; order Chitinophagales; family Saprospiraceae; genus M3007. The sequence continues at coordinate 14,940 of JADLBE010000058.1, forward strand.
CTTTAGCACTTGAATGGTATCTGCCGTCGACTCAACTTCAAATGAATGTTCAATGAAAAACCGCAATACCTCATTGGGCAACGACTCAAAAAAATACACCGCCTTTGCCACTGTACTTTTTCCACTCGCCTGGGGCCCGATGAGCACCATAACGTCCTTAATTTCCAGGTTTTCTATGCTGGAAATGGGCCCCAAATTGCGAATGGTTATTTTCGGCATGTCATACGTTGTTTTACAACTCGGTTTGAGGAGGACGTTTCGCCGCTTCCGCCGCTTCCAGTTCTTCGGACGCTTCGCTCAGGGCCAGGCGTTTGCGTTCCTTGCGGGCGCGTTCTTCACCTTCAATTTTGTCGTAGGCTTTGATGATTTCTTTCACCAGGCGGTGGCGCACCACGTCTTCGGTGGTGAGTGCGATGGTTTCGATGCCTTCCACGCCGGTGAGGATGTCCATGGCCTGGCGCAGTCCCGAACGTTGGTGGTGGGGCAGGTCAATCTGGCTCAGGTCGCCGGTGATGATGCATTTGGCCGATGGTCCCAAACGGGTAAGAAACATTTTGATCTGCAGGGGCGTGGCGTTCTGGGCTTCGTCGAGGATGATGAAGGCGTTGTCGAGCGTACGGCCGCGCATAAATGCCAGCGGTGCGATTTCGATGATGCGGTTTTCCATGAAGAAGTTGAGCTTGTCCATGGGCAGCATGTCGTCGAGCGCATCGTAAAGCGGGCGCAGGTACGGGTCCACCTTTTCCTTCAGGTCGCCGGGCAGGAAGCCGAGGTTTTCGCCGGCTTCGACGGCCGGACGGGTCAGCACGATTTTTTTGACCAGTTTGTTTTTCAGGGCGCGTACGGCGATGGCCACGGCGGTGTAGGTTTTGCCTGTACCGGCCGGACCGACGGCGAAAACGATGTCGTTCGTTTCGCACACCTCGATCATACGTTTTTGGTTGCGCGTTTTGGCGCGGATGGGGCGGCTATCGCGGCCGTACAGAATTACGCTGTCGGTACCGCCGCCGTTTACAGGAATACGAACCTCAAATGGGTTTTCGCCGCCGAGCAGGTCGACGACGGTTTGCATGGGCAGTTCGTTGTGTTCACGCAGGTAACGGGCCATGAGTTCAAATTTGTTCTTGGCAGCCTGGGTGTCTTTTTTTTCGCCGGTCATTTTAAGGCTGTTGCCTCTGGCGGTGATGACCACATCGGGGAAGGCTTTGCGCAAAAGATTTAACTTTGCGTTGTTTTCGCCGAAAAGGATGACGGGTTCGATGCCGTCTACGGTAAGAATGATTTCGCTCAAAAGTTTATGTCCTCATGATTTTTAGCAGCGGGCTTCGCAAATGTTTAAAAAACTGTTTCTCAACGTTTTGTTTTCAAAAGCAAGCCATGCCGGATAAAACGGATAAAAAGCGGGATATTGTACCCACAAATCTAACGCAACAGCGCTTCAAAAACAACACTAAAAACGACCTGTTGGTTCCCCAGCCATGACCATCGTTACCCTGACCACCGATTTCGGCAACAACGATTTTTACGCACCTGCACTCAAAGGGGCCGTGCTTCGACTTTCGCCGTCGGTACAATTGGTAGACATGACGCACCACATTCGTCCGTACGACATCGTTCAGGCCGCTTTTGTGCTCGAAAATGCCTGGCGTGAGTTTCCGGAGGGTACCATACACTGCATCGGGGTAAACTGCGTTTACAGTGAAGGGTATCGTTTTGTGGTGGCCCGGCGCGACGGACATTTTTTCATTGCGCCCGATAATGGCATGTTAAGTTTGATGTTCGACGATCTTGTGCCGACAGACATGCGGAATGTGCTCCCGAAAAACGAGCACTTTGCCGTAAAAAATGTTTTCGCACAAGCTGTGGCACATCTGGTTTCAGGGGCACCATTTGAAGATCTGGGGGAATACGCTGCATTGCTCACGCAACGCATCAGCATTCAGCCGGTCATTACCCAAACCCGTATCCGCGGTACGGTAATCCACATCGATCATTTTGACAATGCGGTGGTAAACATCCGCCGTGAAGTTTTTGAAAAACAACAAAACGGCAGGTCTTTTTCCCTGTTTTTTCGCAGAAACGATCCTTTATCACGCCTTAGCAACGATTACTGCGACGTTGCGCCCGGCGAAGCCCTTTGCCTGTTCAACAGCGCCGGTTACCTCGAAATTTCCATCAACATGGGTCGGGCAGCCACGCTTCTCAATCTTAAACTTGATGATGTTGTTGAAATAGTATTTGGATAATATTTTGATTAACAAGTGATTAAATTTGATTTTTATTTAACAAACAACACATGAAAACACTGCTTCTTTCAATATTTACACTGCTGACTTTTTTTGCCTGCAAACCGGTAAAAAATTGTGTTGAAACATCCAATGCCGCCTGCTCCTGCCCGATGAACTACGATCCGGTATGCGGATGCAACGGCAAAACCTACAGCAATGCCTGCGCCGCCGAATGTGTAGGCATTAAAAAATACACAAAAGGCGCCTGTGAAGATGGCAAACAAGCAGGAGCTTCTTTGGAAGGTACGCAATGGCAACTGGTGACCATCGTTGTGAAACCACAACCCATCGCCATGCCCGAAACCTTGAAAAAACCGGTTACCATTAAGTTCGAATACGACAAACTTTCCGGGTTTGGGGGGTGTAATTCCTACGGCGGCAGTTATTCGCGAAATTTGAAAAAACTCTCCATGAAAGATGTTTTCTCCACCCAGATGTATTGCAATGAAACAACTGATCTGGAAAAAACTTTTTTCGACATGCTTCAAAAAGCGGAAAACTTCGACATCAAAGGCGACCGCCTGGAAATTTTTTGCGGAGAAACAGGCAGCCTGATTTTGGTAGAAAAAGTTGGTAAGTAAACACGCTCTTAATCTGCCGATTGAAATTTCAGCATAACACTGTCTTTTTCCATTTTCAGTTCAAGGGCCTGGTAACCGTCCGCATCCAAAACCATCACGGTTTTGGTAGGTTCGTTGTAGGTAGTGGTTGTATTGTGTTTGCCGAACCAAAGTGAGCGGAAAACCACCAACGCTTCCGGCAACGTGAAGACGCCCGGGGGCAGCACCAGGTTGTGCGTCACGCCGCCTTCGTAAAATTCGAGTTCGTAACGGGCGCCATCGGCATACCGTTGCATACTGCCTTCCATGGCGCCATTTTTGGCCGGTACGGGTTCTGGTTTGCCCTTTAACGCCGATACGGTTTGGTAAAAAGCCTCTATGCTGGAAAGTGTACCTTCAGGCTCTTTGACCAAAGGCGCGTAGCGGGACAAGTATCCTTCGAAAAGATAACCCTCTTTGTTTTCGGACGTCCGGACTTTTACCCAACCTCCTTTTACTTCGTAGGGTCCGATGGTTTCGGCAACATAAACATTCGCGGGATCGGGAGACACCAGGACTTCAAGCGGCGAACCGTTGAAGGGAACATTGCCAAGTTTGGCGCCATCGGCCGACGGCGTTTGGCGCAACACAAGTCCGTTCACTGCGTGTGCATAAACCTTGCTGCCAACAGGCACTTTGGCGACCTTGGGCGCTTCGGGTTGCGGCGTCGCCACAGGTGCCGCAGGTTCATTTTTGCAGGCAAACAAGGCCAGAAACAGAAATAATAAAGTTGGTTTTGACATGCGCTTGGTTGAACAAGGTTGTTTATTCGTACGACAATCCGATTTTTTCCCGCACAGCATCCAGCGTTTCAGCCAGCTCGACAGAAAATTCAAGGGGCAATTTATCACTTTCCAGCCAGCCTTCTTCAAGGCATTGCATCACGTGCGCCGCTTCAAAATGGTAGCCCCAGCCCTCGTAAGGCAAGTCGACTTCCCGCTCAGTCATGTTGCGACCCTCGTACAACGACACCCGGATTTTTTGGGTATGGTGCCAGCGCGGATGCAGGTAAATGGTGCCCAAAGTGCCGTGCAGCCAGGCTTCCACAGGCGTGGTGGCGGCCAGGGTGGCATGGCCTAAAGCCATAGCCCGTCCCGGATAATTGAATGTAAACGCAGTGGTTTCATCCACATCGGAAGGTCCAAAGGATGCCGTTGCCTGGATGTCCTCGGATTCAGGTTTGCCCAAAACAAGCAATGCCAGCAGGGCAGGGTAGATGCCGATGTCGAGCAGGGCGCCTCCGCCCAGCGCCTTGTTAAAAAGACGGCTCTGCGGATCAAAAGGCATTTTGAAACCAAAATCGGATTTGACGGTGTGGATGGGCCCGATTTCTCCCTGATCTACAAGGGCAATGGCGTAATCGACGGCCGGAATGAACCGTGTCCACAGCGCTTCCATCAAAAAAACACGGTTTCGGTGCGCGGTTTCCACCATGCGGTGCGCCTGGAATGCGCTCATGGCAAACGGTTTTTCACACAACACCGACAAACCATTCTCCAGACACATCATGGCATTTTCGAAATGTAAAACATGCGGCGTGGCAATGTACACCACATCGAGGTCGGGGCACGACACGATGCCTTCGTAACTGCCGAAAGCATGCGTCGCCCCAAAATCGGCGGCAAACGCAGCGGCACGTTCGTGCGACGTGCTCGCCACGGCATGCAGGCGCGCATTGGGCAGGCGTTGCAGGTCTTCGGCAAATTTGCGGGCAATGCGGCCAAGTCCTACAATACCCCAGTTGTAAATGCGGTCTGACATGGGTGTTTTTGGTTTTTAAAAGTTGAAAGGTATCATTTACGCATTTGATATCCCGAGGGTTTGCAAATTTTTACCACCTTCGTGTAACAACCACACATCCATGACGGCTCGTTTATTGATCTTGTTGCCCCTAAGCCTCTTTTTTTTCAATTTTTCCTGTTCAAAACGCAACGACATTCCGCCGCGCTTGCTCGTTTTTTCCAAAACGGAAGCATTCCGGCACGACTGTATTCCCACCGCCGTTGATGCTTTGCGGAAGCTTTGTAAAGAAAACGGCATCCTGATGGACAGCACCGAAAATGCCGACGATTTTACGGAAAAAAACCTGTCGCGCTACGCCGCCGTGGTTTTCCTGAACACCACGGGCGACGTGCTCAATCCCATCCAGGAAACCGATTTTGAACGCTACATCCAGGCCGGCGGCGGTTTTGTGGGCATCCACTCGGCCACCGATACGGAATACGGCTGGTCGTGGTACGGCGGCCTCGTAGGTGGTTATTTCAACGGCCATCCCCACAACCAGGACGCAACGCTGCACGTGCTCGACCACCAACACGCCAGTACCAAACACCTCGGCGAAACCTGGCAACGGTTTGACGAGTGGTACAACCTGCGCGACGTGAATCCCAACGTAAATGTGTTGCTCAACCTCGATGAAACCACCTACGAAGGCGGTACCATGGGCGACAAACACCCCGCGGCCTGGTACCATGAGTACGACGGCGGGCGTGCTTTTTATACCGCCGGTGGACATACCAAAGAAAGTTACAACGAACCCGACTTTTTGAAACACCTGCTCGGCGGTTTAAAATACGCCATCGGCAGCAACCGCCGGCTCGACTATGGTGCGTGCAGCACCGATCGCCGTCCGGACCCAACACGTTTTGTCAAAACCGTTTTGGCCTCCGAACTCACCGAGCCCATGGAACTCGACATGTTTCCCAACGGCAAGGTCATTTTTGTCGAACGGCGCGGCGCCATCAAACTGTACGACCCGGCCACCGAACTCACCACCGTAGCCTACAAACTGCCGGTGCACATCGAACATGAAGACGGTTTGATGGGTTTGGCGCTTGATCCCAATTGGGAACAAAACCACTGGATTTACCTGTATTATTCTCCTGTCGGCAAAGAATCGGTCAACGTGTTGTCCCGTTTCAAATTCGTGGCCGACACGCTCGACCGCGCTTCCGAACAAATCATACTCAAAGTGCCCACGCAACGCGATGAATGTTGCCATACCGGTGGCAGCATCGAATTCGACGAAAGGGGCGTGTTGTATTTGTCCACGGGCGACAACACCAACCCGTTCGATTCCCGGGGGTACAGTCCGAGCGACGAACGCCCGCGCCGGAGCGCCTGGGATGCGCAAAAATCGTCGGCCAACACCATGGACCTGCGCGGCAAAATCCTGCGCATTTTTCCGCTGCCCGAAGGCGGGTATGTGTGCCCTAAAAACAACCTTTTCACCGATACCGAGGTGCGCGTAGCAGCCGGTAAATTGCCGGAACTGAACGGCAAAGGCAGGCCTGAAATTTACGTGATGGGTTGCCGAAATCCGTTCCGCATTTCCATCGACAGCCGCCGCGACCTGCTTTTTTGGGGAGAAGTTGGTCCCGATGCCGGCGACCCTGACCCCGAGCTTGGTCCGCAGGGTCACGATGAGGTGAACCGCGCCAAAGAGGCCGGGTTTTTTGGCTGGCCGTATTTTGTGGGCGACAACAAGCCTTACCGGGAGTACAATTTTGCAACGAAAAAAAGCGGTCCGCCGCACGATCCCGCACACCCCGTCAACAACTCGCCTTTCAATACCGGCGCAAAGGAGCTTCCACCTGCCCAACCTGCATTTATTTGGTATCCCTACGGCAACTCCAAAGAATTTCCACTCACAGGCAACGGCGGCCGGAATGCCATGGCAGGGCCTGTGTATTATACCGACAAGTACCCCGCAGAAACCCGTTTTCCGGAGTATTACAACGGCAAACTGATCACGTACGACTGGATGCGCAACTGGATGATGGCCGTCACCATCGACTCCATGGGTGATTTCAGCCGCATGGAACCGTTGTTTGATTCCCTGAAGTTTTCGAGGCCTATGGACATGATTGTCGACCGCAACGGTTCGGTGTGGATATTGGAATACGGCACCCAATGGTTTGCCTCCAATCCCGATGCACGCCTCAGCCGCATCGATTATGTTCGGGGCAACAGGCCGCCGCAGGCGCATGTGGCGGTGGATAAAACGGCAGGCGCCGCGCCTTGTTCGGTTATTTTTTCCATTGGGAAATCGCGCGATTACGACGGCGACCGCTTGGAGTACACCCTCAATTTCGGCGACGGCTCCAAACCCGTAAAACTGCACGACAGGCATCGCCGCAAGGTGGCCATGGCGGGTATTGGCGAAGCGCCCAGGCTTTCCAAACTCGACAGTATAGCGCATACGTACACACTTCCGGGCACGTACGAGGTGGTGCTTACCGCCACCGATCCCAGGGGCGCCGTGGGCAAAAGCAAGGTTAAAATCAACGTGGGCAACGAGGCGCCAACCGTTTTTTGGGATTTTAAAGGCCGAAACCGGAGTTTTTACCGTCCGGGCGATACGTTGTATTACCAGGTAGAGGTGGTTGACCAGGAAGACGGTTCGTTGCTGAAAGGCCAGATTGCTCCCCAAACCGTGGCCGCCAACATCGATTACCTGGCCACCGGATTCGACATTACGGCCATTGCGCAGGGACACCAAACGGCCATGCAACAAACCGAATACGCCAAGGGTAAAAGTTTGATCGACAAAAGCGACTGCAAAACCTGTCACGCCACCGACCGGTTGGTGAACGGTCCGGCCTACCAGTCCATCGCCGCGCGTTACCGTACCAACGAATTTGCCGTACGTGAGTTGTCCCAAAAAATCATCAAAGGTGGCGCCGGCAACTGGGGCCAAACCGTCATGAGCGCCCACCCGCAAATCAGCCTGGAAGATGCCGGTGAAATGGTGCGCTGGATTTTAACCCTGGCCGATGCGCCCAAAGTGAAACAAACCATCGCGTTGGCCGGGCAATACGTGCTCAGCGTTCCTGCCGATTCGAAAACCAAAAAAGCGCAGCCGGGTACCTACCTGTTTAAGGCGACGTACAAAGACAAAGGCAGCAAAACCCAAACGCCGCTCGAAAACGGTGAAACCATCGCCTTAAGGCCCACGTTTCAGCAGGCGGAAATGGCCGACAGCATGTCGAAAAACATCACCCATTACCGGCCGTTCAAAGGCGACACCGTGGTGCTCAAAGACCTGAAACACGGCAGTTTTTTTGTGTTCCGGCATGTTGATCTTACCGGTATCCACAGCGTGATGATGGGCATCGGTTCGGGCGACAAACGTTACCAATACGCCGGCGGCCGGGTAGAGATCAGGTTGGACAGTGCCGACGGTCCCATGGTGGGCCAGGCCGTGGTACCCGCGTTCAACCAGAAAGAAACGATGGTTTTGCAGGAATTAAACATCAACCTCGATGCCGGCAAGTTCGACGGGAATTTCCACGACCTGTTTTTTGTTTTGAGAAACGAAAACAAACCGTCGGAGTTGATCGGGGCGGTGGATTGGGTGCGGTTTGATTTGATGTTGTA
>JADLBE010000059.1 GCA_020847915.1 Saprospiraceae bacterium
ACGGTAGACATCGGCGCTTACGAAATACCCGACTTCGCCGCCACCCTCACACCCACCGTACAAGGCGCCTGCACCGATGCGACCAACGGTTCGGTCGCTTTTGAAACCGAAGGAGGCTGTCCGCCCTTCACCTACCTCTGGCAGCCCGGCAACGGCGGCGGCACGTCTGCCACAGGCCTCACACCTGGCACCTATGTTTTCACCGTCACTGACGCCGGCAGCCGCACCTTCCTTGATACGGTGGCGGTGCCCGAACTGCCCGATCCCGAAATCCGCGCCGACAGCATGCCCATCTCCTGCTACGGACAAGCCGATGCCTTGCTCGCCGTAGCGCCGTTTAGCGGCCCTGAGCCGTTTACGTTTTTGTGGACAGGCGGCGTTACCGACTCCATCTTCGGCCCCGTCGGTCCGGGCGCCTGGTCCGTCACCGCCACCGACGCCAACGGCTGCTTCACGACCTACACCTATTACCTCACCGCGCCCGACAGCCTGCAATTTTCCGCTGTGGTGCAGGACGCCACAGGTCCCCTTGTGCCCGACGGCAGCGTAACCGTCACCGCCGTGTTGGGCGGCACCGGTCCGTACGGCTACTTGTGGTCCGACGGCAGCACCGGTCCCGTGCTTGACAACGTACCTCCCGGCACCTACACCATCACCATCACCGATACGCGCGGCTGCACGGCTGTGTCCACCTACGAGGTGTCGTTCACCATCGGCACGGCATCGCCCGGCGAAACCATCGCGTTTTCTATGTACCCCAATCCTGCCGAACACAACGTGTGGCTCGAACTCGGCGGTGCGGGAACCTATCTTTTGGAAATGTACGATGCTTCGGGAAGGCGTGTTTTGCAACGCAATGTCGTTTCCGGCCGACAGCAGGTAATTTTGGAAGGACTTTCTGCGGGAACGTACCTTGTGGTGGTGAAAAATGGAAGAGGAGAAGCTGGTGGAAATGGAAGGCTGGTGGTGAAATAGCAGGCAGAAGGCAGAAGGCAGTTTTAAGGACTAGATACGAAATTTGATTTTTGAAATTTGAATTTAAAGGGGCCCTCACTCCGCCTCTTTGTCTGAATCGGGATTCTCAGGATTTTAGGATTTACATGATTTTGCGCTCTAAAAAAAGGTACTATGATTCCTTTTCCCAGGCCAAAATCATGTAAATCCTAAAATCCTGAGAATCCTGATTCAGACAAATGGCGGAGCGCGAGCCCCTTTTAAATTCTAAAATCAAATCTAGATCCCACGCTTCACTGGGATGACAAATCCCGTAAATCAAAAGACTTCGGACTGTCGACTTACGACTTCGGACTTATTTCACAATCGTCACGTCTCCTTCCTTCGTAATATCCATGATCCGTCCACAAATGCCGAGCCGGACCTTGATGATGTAGACGTACACGCCGGGCATCATGTCCTCACCGCGGAAAACGCCGTCCCAGGCGCCTTCCACATCTTCGGTTTGGAACATCAGGTTGCCCCAACGGTCGAAAATGGAAAACTGGTAGTCAAAAATGGTGAGGCCCGAGGCGAAATAAGATTTGAAACGGCTGTTGTCGTAGTCAATGGACAAAGGAGCAAACACGTTGGGTACGTACACCAAAGAGCCGTTGTTTTCCAGTTCGGCCCAAAACACTTGCGCCACCGCACTTTGGGTTTCACACACGTTGGTCACATCCACATACACCTGTCCGGCCTCTCCGGCGGTGTACGTCGGGTCGGTGCTGCCGTCGAACCACAGGTACGTCAAATCGGTCGGGTCGCCCTGGATTTCCGGCACCATCACCACGCCGCTGCTGTCGCAGGGCAAAATGCCGTTGGCCAGGAAAACGCTGAGCGGCGCCCTCGCATCAATTTCCGCAGGCACTTCGTACACGCAGGCGTGCGAATCCTCGAGGTAAACTGTGTATTCGCCGGGTTGAAGCGAGGTGAACAAACTGTCGTCCTGAAACACGCTGCCATCAATGGAATAACGGTACGGCAACAATCCGCCCGAAGCGCCGGTAACCAGCAAGGTGCCGTTGGGTGTGTTCGGACAGCTCAACTCCGTTTCCACATCAAATTGTACGGCAGGATACGACGCCACATTCACCGTCAGCACGGAATCGCAGCCCTGCCACGTTTGCAACATCAAAACCTGGCTGCTTCCCGCCGGGATGGTAATACCGTTGATGGTAAAACTTTCGTCCGGACAAACCTCCACCGACAACGTTTCCGCTGCGGTATTCAGCGTGTTGACCACCACCGTTACCACCGAATCGCAACCCGCAATGTTGGTTAGGGTAAAGTTTTGCGTAGCGCCTGCCGGTATGTTTACGCCGTTGTAAATGAAAGACGTACCGGGACAAGCACCCGCCTGTAACGTCGAAGCCGTGCTCACCAATCCGATGACCGTCACCGTCACGATCGAATCACAGCCCTGCCAGCTGGTGTAGGTGAAATCCTGCTGGTCGCCGGCGTTGAGTACCACACCGTCGTAGGTGTAGGTTTCCCCCGGACAAACGCCGGGCTCCAGCAACGTCGCAGGCTGCGGCAATGCAATGGTGTTGATCGTAAGCACCGAGTCGCATCCCGCAAAGTTGGTGTAGGTAAATTGCGCCGATTGGCCGGGTTGGAGCACGTTTCCTTCGTGGGTGTACGTTTCGCCCGGACACAACGCGGGTTCCAGCAATGTAGCCGATGTTTGCAGTGCGGTTACGGTTACGGTTACCACCGAATCACAGCCCAGTATGTTTGGATAAATAAAATCCTGTACGGTACCTGCCGGCAAAAGGTTGCCCTGGTAATCGTAGGTTTCGCCCGGACAAACCGAAAAACCGAGCTGTGTATCGGGGCCCAGCGGCAAACTCAGCACCGTAACATGAATCACCGAATCGCAACCATCAATGGTTTGGTAGGTAAGGTCCACGCTTTGTCCGGCAAGGATGTTGTTGCCGTCGTAAACCACCGTCTCGCCTTCACAAGCCGATAAATCAAGGAAAAGTTCGAACGTATTCAAACTCAATACCGTTACCGCAACCGTGGAGTCGCAGCCTTGCGCATTTTGGAAAACAAAGGAATTGGTTGATCCGGGCAGTAAAGCATTGCCGTTGTAGAGGTAAGTTTCGTTGTCGCAAATACTGGTGGTAATCGCGGAACCGGAAGGCGGCAGCGGCGCCACCGAAACGGTAACCGTTGAGTCGCATCCGAGGTACGTGGTCAGTGGGAACACTTCGGAACTGCCGGCCTGGATGTACACGCCGTTGTACAACACCGAATCGCCGGCACAGGTGCTGAGCTGTACGGTCACGTTCACGTCCTGGCAATCGAAAGGTTTGATCAACAAGCCCGTATTATACTCTGTACCGCAACCGCTCACATTTGCCAACGCTTGTCCGATCACGATCTCCCATTGCGAAGGCAAGTTGGCAGCGTCTATTTGTACGGCATACGTAGCGGTAGGCACGTTTGTAAAAGCATAAGCGCCCATGGCATTGGAAGTGTTGGCGCCAACCGTCGTGAAACCTTGTTTCAACAAAACATCAATACCTGAAACGAGGGTGTCCGGACCGTCGATCAGTCCGTTGTCATTCACATCCATCCATACCTGTCCCAAAATATTTCCAAAACCGGCAAGCAGTTGCAAATCGAGCGGATCGGTTTGGCGGGTGCAGCCGTACACATCGGTGAGTTCGGCCCAATAAGAGCCGCTTTGCTGGGCGATAAAATCGGGCGAAGTGGCGCCGGGCACGGGCATGCCGTTGAAAAACCATTGCCACGAGGTGATGTCGGGTATGGTGGGCAAACAAAGGGTGTCGGGCGAACAACGGGTATGGCAACCCGCAGGCACGGCGCTGATGAACGGTCCGGGAAGCACCGTAAAGGCATTGGACGTGGCCGAACATCCAAATTCATTCACCACCTGCAAGGTATAAATTCCGGGTTCATCGGTTTCCATGGTGGTGCCCGAAACGCCGTTGCTCCACAGGTATTGCCAGTTGCCCGGTGTGGGCCCGGTGTATGTCAGGGTGTTCAAATTGCCGGCACAAAATCCGCTGCCGTCGATGGAAAAACCGTCAGGCACCGGATTGATCACCACGGTAAACGGCACCGGAACAGCCGTACAACCCGTACTCGATTCCGTGACGGTTACGTTGTACACATAGGTGCCTGTGGTCAGTTGGTTGAAGCGTATTTCAGAAAATTCGAGGGTATTGCCGCCGCTGCCGTTCGACCATGTATAGGTGTACAACCCTCCCGGTGTTTCGGCCAGCAAAAACACATCGTCGCCTTCACACGCGCTCAACGACGGGTATTCCACCCCGATCACCTGACCGTATTCGTTTTTGATAAGTGCTTTGATGATGGCATCAGGGCCGGGCACCTGGTTCACCTCAACGGCGGGCGGCGTGAACCGGCACCCGTCGGCGTCCACCACAGTCACCGTGTACGACCCTTCCGTCATGGTGGTGAACGTGGTGGTCGTGGTGGTACTGTCGGACCAAAGGTACGCAACGCCGCCTGCAGGGGCCGTCAGGGTAATGCTCTGGCCCTCGCAAAGGCTCTGCACGCCAGACGGACTGATGACGCCGCTCAACGCATTTCCGGCTACGGTGATCGTCCTGCTGTACAATGCCGTGCAGCCGTTGGACTGGGTAGCCGTGGTGGTTACGGTGTAAACGCCGGCAGCGGTGTAGGTATGATAAACGGAATCGCCGGTACTGGAGTTGGCGCTGCCGCTTGTGGGGTCGCCAAAGTCCCAAACGACGCTGACCATACCGGGCGTTTGAACACTTGTAAAAAGCAGCGCTTCGCCTTCACAACGTGCCGGCGGATCGTTGAAAAACGCCGTATCGGCTGCGCTGATGAAAATATTTTCTGTGGTCGTGGAGGTACAACCGCTGTTGGCCGTTACGGTGAGGTTGACGGCAAAAGTGCCCGAAGCAGCAAACGTATGACTGGCGTTGCGCACGGTAGAGGTGTTGGCGCCGCCACTGGCCGGATCGTCAAAATCCCACAACCAACCACTGATGCCGCCACCGGGCGGAAACGTGCTTTCATCCTGAAAAACAACTGCCGTGCCGACGCAGGCACCCGCACCGGTAAATTGGGCAACGGCATCCACGGTCACCGAATCGATCAGTTCGCAGGAGGAGCCATTGCTCAGTTGTACCTGCGCGATGGCGAGGTAATAACCGGCGTTGGGAAACGCAAAACCAACGTTGTCGCCGGCGCCCGTTCCCAATAAAAAACCACCGGAAACGCCAAATTGCCAGCTCGCTGACCCGGCAACATAAAGTGGGCCGGCAACCGAAAACACAAACGAATCACATTGCGCCGTCGCAGCAGGCACAATGGCCGCTGAACCAGGAGGGCATCCGCCGCCGCCGCCAGGGAAGCCGCTTCCGCCGCCACCGCCGCCGCAATAATTGAACAATACGATGGGTCCGCCCGTTGCGGTGCAACCAAAACTGTTGGTCACTTCCACCGTGTAGTTGCCGTATTGGTTGGTGGTGTAGGTGGAAGCCGATGCCGCCAGTGGATTGCCGTTTTGAAACCAGGCATACGTCAGGTTACCGTCGCTGTTGGCCAGGGCATGCAGGGTTACAAACGATCCGTTGTTGCAAAATCCGGTCGGGTCGGGTGTGGTGATGCTTACGTTCGGTGTCGTGTAATCAGCAATGGTAAAATCTGCGGAACCAACACATCCGTTGGCATCGGTCACTGCAATGGAATAGGTGCCCGCGCCCAAAACCAAGCTGTTTGCTGTGGAAAGTTCTGCACCCGCCGCGTCGAGCCAAGAATAACTGCTGAAACTGCCGCTGGTTTGTACGGTAGCCGTTTGCCCGGCACACAACCCTGCGGGAAATTGTACCATGGGGTCGGGCGGCGCCAGCACCGTAACGGCAATCAAACCGGGCTGACCACACACGTCGGCGTTTACGGCATGCCCTCCGGCTTCGTACCAAAAAATTTCTGCACTCGCACTGCCTTGTCCCGACAAAACGGTTCCAGCCGATGCAGGTGTCACACTCCAGTTGACCGGTATCCCGGAAGGCAGGTTGGTAATTTGGTAAGTACCCGACCCGTCCTCACAAACGATCAAATCGCCGTCGGGAAGTACGCTGCCAAGTGGCTGTATCACCAACTGAACGGTATCGGAACGGCAGCCCAGGGCATCGGCCGAACCAAACCACGCCTGCAGACTGTATGGCCCCGCGGCGCCCCAGGTCACATTGATGGGATTTCCTTCATCAGCCACCACAGCGCCAGCGCCGTTTTGTACAAGCCAGTGCGTGTTGACATCCGTCGGCGCGCCCATAATTTCATAACTGAATGGGACGCCCGGACAAACGATGCCTGCGCCCGTAATGCCTGCCGGCGAAGGTGGCGCCGCAAGAACCTGTATGCCCCAGGTTGCCTCCGATGTACAGGTCATTGTTGGGTCATTGGGTACGGCGCGCAACTGGTAGTATCCCGGCCCGGCGTTAAATGTCACGTTGGGGTTGGCGGTAGGCGCGGGTGATGTCCACACCACCGTGCCGTTGGGTGCTTCAAGCGTCCAGTTGCAATCGATGTTTTGTCCGTTGTAGGTTATTTTTGAGGTAAAAAAGGCGCTGCCACCATCGCATTGTTCAACCGGGCCATTGAGGCCGAAAGGCCATACGATGCGCACCGGAATGGAGTCGCGGCCGCCGCAGCCGAGGTAACAGTTGTCGTATTCCACCACCAGCCAGTAAATGTTGGTTGCGCTGGGAAATGCCGACCAACTGATCTGAACTGCATTGGTGCCCTGACCGGATTGAATCGTACCACCGCCGTTTAAAGTCCATGTGTAACCCGTGCCCCCAAAGGCATCGATGCTGTAGAGGCTTGTTTCGTTGGGACAAACCTGTTCCGGACCACGAATCTCGGCGCTGTTGTCGATGACCGGAATGAGGAAGGTTGTTTCGAGCGGACAGGTATTGCCGCCGCCGGTGCACGACGTGGCGCCCAGGGTAATGAGTCCTGCCGGTCCGCTGTTCCATTGTATGGTGATGCTGTCTTCTGTGGCGCCGCCACCGACAAGAACGGACCCGTTGGTTGAAACCTGCCAGTCGTAATCGGCGCAAGGCGTACTTGTGGCGTACGTTACGGTTGCGCCCGGACAAACAGTGCCGATACACTCAAGGGTAGGTGCTTCGGCATCAAGGACGCGGATGAAGGTGCGTGTGGAGTCGGCGCAAAAACAACTGTTGAACGCGACCAAATCAACGGCAAACAAACCACTGGTATTGAAGGTATGTTGGGTATTGGAAGCGGAACTCTGGCTGTTGTCGTCGCTGAACGACCATTCGAAATAGCTGCCGTACTGGCTGGTGTTTTCAAACCAAAGTGTTTGCCCACGGCAAATTTCGAGGGTGTCGGCAGCGGCAGTACCTGTTGTGGTAAAAGACGCGATGGGTAAAGGGAGAATGTCGATGCACAGGGAGGCTTCCCCGGGACAGTTGTTGAAGCCTGAGGTTATAACCGTAACAGTGCCATTGCCCGGAGCTGTCCAGGTCACCGTAACCGACCTGCCGTCGGGCGCCACGGTTGCTATGCCCGGACCGCTGACCGACCATTGCCCTGCGCCCGCAGGTTGTGTGCTGCCTGTGCTGGTTATGGAATACGTTATGGTCGTATTTGGACAAATTTTTTCACAAAAATCAAGACTGTCCGTACAAGTGTTCGGATTGGACGAAACGATGGAAATGATTTGGTAAGGTATTGCAATCACCGTTTGCATGGCCGTCGCTGTCGCGATGCCATTGGCCGACGTAACAACTACTGTGTAGGTGCCGGGTGCACAGGCAGTTATGGTGGGCGTATTGCTTGTAGTAACGATGGAGCCGTCGGCTGTGGACCAGGTGTAAATCACGCCGGAAGGGTTGCCGCCACCCTGACCTGTGTATACGGCAGTAAGGTCGAAACACTCTCCTTCGCACACCAATGAAGGACCGACGATGGTCAGTAGATCATTTTGAGCGGCAAGTTTGAAAGGTACTAAAGCAAAAATCAGAACGGCCAGAACGGAGGCAAATCGGTTTTCCATAAATCGGCGCAGATTGGCGGGATGAAACATTCTCATATTGCGCTAAGATACACAAGAAGATATGTTTGCTGCTTTTTCCCACACGCCGAAATCCGAACAAGCTCTTAATTTGATTTAAAAGGCGCTGCCATTTGGAATTCCGGAATGGCGACTTCAAAAAGGCTTCCGTCGTCGCTTCTGCTCATGAGGTAAGTGCCCGACATTTTACCAAATTCGGTAATTAGGTTGCAAAACGATGTGTAAGCATGGTTTTCACCGGGCTCAAGCACCGGTTGCTGTCCCACAACGCCATCACCTTCCACTTCACGCACCTGGCCGTTGCCGTCCTGAATCACCCAATGCCTTCGCATCAGTTGCACGGTGTGCGGACTGGCATTTTCAATCGTAATGTGGTAACCGAAAATGTATTTGTTGAAACGGGGATCGGAATGTTCGTCGAGGTATTGCGTCTCAACGCTTACGGTAATGCCGTTCGTGGTCCGGGTTGCCATAGGATGTTGTGTTTGTAAATGTAAAAATAGCAATACCTGCCTTATTGTTTACCTTATTTTTATTTCATCTACCTAAGCCAGTCTTAAAAACATCCTGTAATCCAAAATATTCCATCCATCCAAATAATCCAATCCAATCCTCACAAATCCATCAATCCACTGGAATCCCAATCCCAAAAATCCATAAAATCCGGGTTAAAGACAAAAAAAGCCGAGTCGGAACTTTTCCCAACTCGGCTGGTACGAATTACTAAACACGGGTATATTCTTAAACAACCTCAAAAGAGAGGTTTCTTGTTTACAGGGATTTGATGAATTCGATCACCTCGTTCATGCTGCTGCCATCGGGTTCGATCGTAACGGTTGCGTTGGTGCCGATTTCGGTTTGTTTGTAACCCATCAGAAAATCGGTTTCAATTTTACTGATGGTAAAAACTTCCACAGGATAGCCAAAAGGTGCGTTTTCAATGCAAAAAGTATTGGAACCTGGCTCCGCAGTTAATGATGCCAGCGACAAAACGTTTTGGGTTAAAACATACACCACGCTGTTTTCGCGGTTGAAATTTTCCGGAAGTGTAACACAAAAACTGGTCAAAGGTTCTTCAAACGGTATGGCGATCATTTGCAGACCGAGTTGGGTGGCCAAAAATTCGTAGCCGAGTTGAAGGCTTGAGTTACCCGCCTGCCAGTCGGCCCAAAAAACTTCGCCACCGTTGTTTTCCCAACCAGTGAGGGTGTTTTCGACCACATTTCCAATGTATGGTTTCAAGCCACTTTTTAATGGCTGATTGGACGGAATTTGCACTTTGATGCTGCGGCCCGGCAATAATTGAAGTGGGGTGCCGTCGCAGGTTGCCCTGATGTCGACCATGCCAAGACTTTCAAGTAGTTTTCCTTCTGTGGTCATGGTATGACGTCCAAGGGAAATCAGATCGCTTCGGTCGTTGATGAAACGGATCTCAATGCTGAGGTTTGGACAAGTGCTGAACGTCACGGTGTTGCCGTTGCTGTCCGCAAATAGCTTTTCCGTATCGCTAAGGAAAACGCGAACACCATTGCTTGTGCTCAGAATGGTATCCGCCACGGCGCCGCCGAAAACAAAGGATTGCGGATTTGAAACGGGCGTCACCTGAGCCAGCAGCCGGCTGATGTCGGCCAGCGAATCGTCGTAGGGGCGGAATTCCTCCACGTCCGGACGACAGCTCCACAGACCCGACAGGGAAAGCACGCTTAGTAAAAGGTATGTCTTAAAATTTTTCAAGTTCGGTTGATGTTTCATGGTTTAGCGATGTGCTCCATGGTCTGGTTTTGGTTTATGAGGTTGGGTGTACTGCTAAGGAGATACACCGTATTTGAACGGCGCTGCTTTGCTCTCTAAAATTTTAACTATTTTCCGTGTAAGATTTTGGTCATGCCGATTTTAAGTCCACCGATGCCGTACTGTTGCTCCACAGGGTGCCCATCCACCGTAAGTGGTTTGAGGATCTGCCGGTAATAAGGTTCAGCAAAAAGGCGTACGGTTGGTTTGATGTGGTAAAACCATTGAACGCTGCCCCCGATGCTGAGACCGGCGTTGGTTTTGAACACCTCGATGGTGCCTTCTTCGGGTGTGAAATAGGCCGGCTGGTTGTTGTCGGGCGACAAAATGGCGCCACGTTTCCAAAACAGCAGATTCAGCGAAACACCGCCGTTGATGCTTACACCTGTGCGGCCACGTCGGAGTTCTATGCCCATTTCCAGCGGAATATCGACCATACCGAACCTGTTGTAGGTTTTGATGTAGTTGTCGCCGTATTCGATGCTGAGCGTATCAATCACCGTTTCCCACACGCCATTCACGAGTTGCGTGTACGTGCGGATGTTGACCTCAATGGAATTGGGATCGGCCCATTCAAACTTTTCAACAAACTGGTCGTAATGCAGTCCTGAACGCACCACAAAGTTTTCTCTAAAAAGCATACTTGCACGAACGCCGGTATTGAATGCCAGATCCGGCGTTTCGGTTTCGAGGCGTTGTTGCAGGTAGTTGTCGTGCTCCGAATCCTTTGCGTTGAACTGCCTGCGGGTCAGCGATGGACCCACGTAAGCATCGAGCCACCATACGGTGCCCATGTGATCAAAATCGTAGCAGTTTTTGGATTCCTGTTTTCTCCGGACAATGGGTTTTACCTTCGGATACTCAGGCGATGGGCGTTTCCACGCATCCAAACCGGCATCCCCGGGAGCAAGTGTTGCAAAAGTTGAAAAGGTTCCCACGCTTTGCTGGGATGACAAGTCTGCGGTTCCTGTTCCCACGTTTGGCTGGGATGACAAGTCTGCGGTTTCCGTTCCCACGCTTTGCTGGGACGACAAGTTTTTGGATTCCGTTCCCCCGCTTTGCTGGGATGACAAGTTTTTGGTTTCCGTTCCCACACTTTGCTGGGACGACAAGTTTTTGGTTTCCGTTCCCACACTTTGCTGGGACGACAAGTCTGCGGTTTCTCCTGGCTGCTGACCACTGACCACTGCCTGTTGACCGCTGCCTGTTCCCAAACTTCGCTGGGATGACAAGTCTGCGGTTTCTCCTGCCTGCTGACCACTGACCACTGCCTGCTGGCTGCTGCCTGCTGACTGCTGACTGCTGACCGCTGACCGCTGATTAAACGCCCACAGCCCGGAAGCGGTAAGTCCAAGTGCGAACAACAGCCAGAAAAAGCCTTTGCGTTGCCGCCGTTTCCGAAGCTCCTTATCAATGTTGGTCCAAACAAAAGCTGGTGGTGCGACGCTGTGCTCGTACA
>JADLBE010000060.1 GCA_020847915.1 Saprospiraceae bacterium
CCCGCTTCGGAGGCTAAACTTGCGCCCGCAACCTCACTGCCTGTGAGCGAAACACCCTTAATTCTTGCATCGGATACCAAAGCAGATGCTCGTTTGCCTGAAACTAACAGGTTGGTGTAAACGCCTATTGGTGCGCCCGCTTCTTTGAACAAATTATCGATAGCAATACCACATTGCGGTACGATTGAAGCATGTTTGACCAATATCGTATTGCCTGCCATGATGTTTGGCGCAGCAAAACGCGCCACTTGGTAAAATGGAAAATTCCAGGGTTCGACACCCAATAGCACACCTATTGGCTTGTATTGAATAAATGCTTCTCCGTATTCAGGATGGAGGGGTGTGTCGGCAAGAAATTTTTCACCATGATTGGCGTAATAATCAAAAATATCAGCACTCAAAAGTATCTCACCTTCGGCTTGAGCAATGAGTTTACCCATTTCCAAAGTAATCATTGTGGCCAATACTTCTTTTTTTGAACGCAGCAAATCAGCGACCTTGTGGAGTAAGGTTTTGCGTTGTTGAAAACTGGTTTTTTTCCAAGTTTCAAAGGCTTTAGCGGCTTGTCCAATAGCTGTATCAACTGCCTTTTCAGTCATTTCTTCAAAAGACTTAATAACTTTGTTTGTGGCAGGATTGGTTGTTTGTATCGGCATAATGCTTTATTTTATTGAATGAAACACCCAAACTTGCTGGGTCATTGTAAGAGCATGTTTGGTCAAATCGAATCCTTTTTCTTTCAATCGCGTTTTTAGATTTTTATGCTCCCTTCCACACCCGCCACCAAATTTGACCCTGTAGCCACAGATGCCAGGAATTTGAAAAAGTTGACCATTTTATTGCCATCCGTGTCCCAATAATAGGCATTTTGGGTACTCACTTTTATGAGGGAGATGTCTGGATCATCCTTGCCTTCTTCGAACCAGATTTTTACAATGGGCGACCACAGTTCGGCTATTTTTTTTCGGTCATTAAAAATTTCGGCCGCACCGTTCACAATCATGTAACTGTTTTTGCCGGGGTGCGAAAAAATCAACTGCACAGCACTGTCTTGTTGTATTTCGAGATTTTTATCGCTATTAATGTTGCTAAAAAACCAGATGTTCCCTTCGTCATCCACTTCCTGTGCCGACATTGGCCTGCACGTTGCCCCATAATTCCTGTCGAGATTGGTGCAAAAAAGGCAGATATTTATCGCCTTCACCAGTTCTTTTAATTTTTCGACACCGTTTTCGGCTTTCAAATTTTTGATATTTTCCATTTTTTTTATGGTTATTTAAATTAAATAAACAGGTTTTGCATAACGACCCAACTGGATGGCGCCTTCCGGCAGGTCAAAATTGCACAAGATGCTTCCCTTTAAGGTTACACAATATTTAAAAGTGATTGTATTATTCACATCTTTTGGCCGTTGTTGGCAGCGATGAAGGCTTGATCGAGTTTTGGGTTCAGAATCCCTATTCGACCAAAGGTTTTGGTCGGCGATTTGGGATTCCGATTTTTTCTGAACGACCGACTCAAAGTTCGCCCTATCCTGTTCGATCACGGTGCGGTATTTTCCTGCCGTTTCGAGGAGGGTTTGTTTGGTCAGACTTTGAATTTTCAGGGAAGCAAACACAGCCTGCGTCCGGTCGCCTTCGTTTGCAATGTGGCTTTCCAGCGTATCCATCATTTTCCAGAACTCGTAATAATCAGGTTCAGGTGAAAAAACACGACATAAAAGGGTGAAATACCTACGAAGATCGAAAAAAGGGCGCTTTCCCCTGCAAATGGTCCATCTTCCGTCATAAACCTTAAGGTTAGACAGGAGCCATTGATTTCAACTCTAATTTTTCAAGCATGACAACGTTTAAAATCCTTTTTTCATCCACACTATTGCTATTGGTGGCATCGAACAGCATGGATGGACAAAACGGCCCCAACGCAGACAAATACCTGCAACTGGCAGACGACTTTAAAAAAAACTTGCAACCCGACAGCGCTATCCTTTATTATGAAAAAGCTTCAGTTGGGTATCAAACCATGGGCAACGCTGAAAAATTCGTACATACATACACTCAAATAGGCATCATCCTTACAAGGCAGGACAACTACGATAAAGCCAAAATTTATTTGGATAAAGCATTGTCAACAGCACTGGTTTCGCTCGACTCAAACAACCTGGTGCTTGCTACGACTTATCTCAGTTTGGGTGTAAATTATGCAGCGCAGGAAAATTACGAACAATCCTTATCCTGTCACTACAAAGCACTGTCCATCAGGTTATTGAAGCTGGGCGAATACCATGCCGACGTAGCAACTTGTTATGGAAACATCGGCAATGTTTACCTGCGCAGCAAGGATGTAAACAATGCTCTGGAGGCACATTTAAAAGCGATGAAAATCAGAGAGTTGTTGTATGGAGAAACCGGCGTGGAAGTTATTCAGTCCTATACCAATGTTGGTAATGTGTACAAGGAAAAAAAGGACTACAATACTTCCCTTTCATATTATGAAAAGGCTCTGAAAAACAAAACCATTCAACTGGGTGAAGGGCACAAGGATTTATTCAAATTTTACAAAAACATCAGTGATGTATATTATTTGATGGGAAATAAATCACAAGGTGATGATTACAAAACCAAATCTGAAAAAAATTAAAATCGTTTGTATAACAAGCAGTTGAATAGTATAAACAAAAACGAATAAAGTTTTAAAATGCAAATAATTTTACACATTACAAAACGTTATATTTGTTAAATCATAGTAGTTCTAACCGTTTTTTTGTGTAACTTTGGTGCTTTAATCCATATAGCCTATATACACGTTATCCTTAAACAGTACAAAACCTATCAAAATGAACAAACTATTTATTGCACTCGCACTATTTCTCTTCGCTTCCATTGGATTGAATGCGCAGATTTACATCGGCGCCAGCGTCGGCAACTCTTTCATCAACAAAGACCTTGAAGATGTGCAAGGTGATGACTTTACGGTGGATGGAAACGCACTGGGCTACAAAGTTTTTCTGGGTTACGGCGTCAAGTTCCTTGGCATTGAAGGCGGTTACCGTGATTTGGGCACAGCAAAATCAGATTTTAACTCAGGCGTATTGAAAACGCACGTCACCGGTATTGATTTGGCTGCCCGGGGTAAAGTGCACGTTGGCCCCGTCATCGCTTTTGCTAAGGCAGGCGCGTTTTTCGCGAAATACGAAAACGAAGTTCTCGATTATAAATACGACGATGATAACACCACCAACTTTTTGTGGGGCTTGGGCGCCGGCTTACAACTCGGCAGGCTCGGTGTCAGGCTTGAGTACGAAGGCCTGGGCAAGGAAAACAGCAAATTGTCCATGCTGACAGCCGGTCTTACCTACCATTTCGGCAAAAAAGAGGCCGAGCACGAAACGAACTAACCTGAGGTATACCTGTAAAAGCCCCGGCTGGCAGTTTTGCAAAAAATATTTTTTGCAAAACCGTCCCGCCGGGGCTTTTTTTTTCACTCCAAGGTTAACATCAGGGACTTCAACGATAAATGTGTAAATTTGGTGAAATAATGTGTTTTTTCACCAGGCACAATGTCCTGTAAAGTATTCATGGTGCGTATTTATTTACTACTACCCTTGCTCCTGCTGTCCGGAATAATTTTCGCGCAGACAAACCTTCCACCGGAAGATTGTTTCAACGGTCTGGACGATGACGCTGATGGCTACATCGACTGTTACGACGTTGATTGTCAATGTTTTGACCCACCTGATTGTTCCATGCCCGTTCCTCCGAATACCGGCATTTCCATGAATTTAGCATGGAAATCAGATTCGCTTCCTTACTCTCCGGTGGGTGTAACCACCATTGGAAACCTGAATCCGCAAACGGACGACATGCCGGAAATGCTGGTGTTGTTCGACGGCACCTGGGATGATCCGCAGAAAAAAGGCATCCTTTTTTACCGTGGCGATGGTTCCAACAAGCATGCACCTGATACCATGTATATGCCTTTTTTGCATTCCAATTCCGCTCCTCCTGTGATCGGCGACGTGGATGGCGATGGTATACCCGAAATCATTGTACACGAAAATGGTTCCTTTCTCCGGGTGTACCGGCATTTTACACCAGGCAACAATCCGGCCATGTCGCTTTGGATGACATCCCTGCAAAAAGTAAAAATTGGAAATAGCGGACTGATGCTTGCGGATATGGACGGCGACGGAACGCCGGAAATTATCATAGGAAACGAAATTTTGATTTTTGATTTCACCGGCCCCGCCAGCCCCACCATGCGCAAAGTCATCGACGGTGGCGCCAATCCCTCAGGCCATGCGTTTAATACATTGCCGGTTACCTTCTCCCAATCCATCAAATCACCTGCGGCGGCCGACCTGCTTGAACCGGCAGAATGCAACGGTGATCCTGATTGCACCGGATTGGAACTCGTTGCCGGAAATGTCATCTATTCCATCGACCTGGATACGATGGATGGCGACGGATTTCAGATCAAAATCCAGCGCGATTTGAATGATATGGAAACACCCGACGCTTTTGGCGACGGATTTACTGCGGTTACGGATATGAACCTCGACGGCATTCCGGACATCGTTGTGATTGGAAGGGGAAAAGTAGGCCTTGAATCTCCCACACTTGGCGTTTATGTTTGGAACAAAAACGGGCTCGTGCGTTTTATTCCGATTCCTACAATGGATGCCACCCACGGCATTTTGTACTGCTTGCCCATGATCGCCAATGTATTCGACGATACCAAAAGAGGATTTACCAAGGATTTTCCGGAAATCGTGTTTCACACCTACAACACCATGTATTGTTTAAACCTTCAGGCATGGCATTTTCCGGATATAAGCGCCTGGTGGTTTGTCAATCTTGATTCCAATCTGTTTACAGAGGCTTCCGCAACAGCTTTTGATTTCAACGGCGACGGCATTTCAGAAATCGTTTTTCCCGACGACAATACCCTTCGGATCATGTACGGCGGACCGTTACCTTTCCCACCCGGGGTAGATGCCAACCGCAACTGGTCTACATCGCCCATGAGCACCCAATCCCAATCATCTTTGTACCAATATGCCGTCATTGCCGATCTGGACAACGACGGACAGGCGGAAATCGCCATAGCGGGAGGCTCAGACAGTTACCTGGGCGATTTCCCCATTGAATTGCGGGTGTTTGAATCGGGTGGTGCTCCCTGGGCGCCTTGCCGAAAGCTTTGGAACCAATTCAATTACAACATTGTCAACGTAGACGATGATCTGGGCATTCCTCAGGTGCCTCAAAAACAATGGTTGGAATTTCCGGCGGCCGGAAGTGGCAACCGTCCCCTAAACATGGCACTTGCACAACGTGGTCCGCTCAGCGGAACACCTTTTATCCCTTTGTCCGACTTAACCTCGAGCGTCGATTCCTTTTATTGCGATCTGGATACCTTGCGCCTGCGCCTGCGGGTGTGCAACAACGGCAGCGCTTCTTCGCCGGCCGGTTTGTACCTGCAATGGTACCAGGGCAATCCGACGACTGCGGTTGCGGTTCCTTTTGGCCCGCCCTACCAATTCCCTGCCGCCATCGCCAAAGACTCCTGCGCCTTTTGGAACCTTGCGCTGCCGTTGCCTCCCAACGGCACCCTCTACGGCATCATCAACGACGATGGCTCGGTTGCAGGCCAAATAGACCTGACCACAGACTTTCCAAGCACCAACCTGCCGGAATGTGATTACCTGGACAACTTGTTCTCCATCAGCGTGATGTATGATTCGCCCGTCCTGAATCTGGGTCCGGACCAGTCGGTTTGCAGCGACGCCGTTACGACCCTGACCGCAAGCCCGGGATTCAGTCGTTACCGCTGGTTGGATGGCTCGCAAAACACCACGTTTACAGCCAACGGCGCCGGTACGTATTGGGTGGACGCCTGGGACATTTGTGGCAACCTGTTCAGCGACACCCTGCATTTGCTGGCCATCCCTACCCCACCGCTTTCATTAGATCCCGATACGTCGCTTTGTTTTGGCGCTTCCCTAACCCTGACGACGGCAGGTTTTGACAACGTAAACTGGACGAGCGCAGGCGTCACACTTTGCGCCGCATGCCCTTCGTTGACCTTAGATCCGGCAACGGATATAACCATCGAAGTGACCGCCCAAAGCGGCATTTGCACCCTGCGCGACACCGTTTTCATCGCCGTTTTGGCGCTTCCACAAATCACAGGACAAGCCATAGAAACCCATTGCGGCAACAACGATGGCTCGATCAACATCCTGATCAACAGCGCTTTACCCTACCAAATTTTGTGGTCGGACGGGCAAACGGCACCCGATTTGTCGGGACTTCCGGCAGCTGCCTACACTGTAACGGTCACCAACAATGCAGGTTGTTCCCAATCGGAAACGTATGTGGTGGCAGGCAGTACATCGGTGATTTTAGACCCGGCTGTGGTGACCAACGTTTTGTGTTTTGGTGAACAAACCGGGAGCATCTCAGTAAGTTTAAATTCCGGTACGCCGCCGTATGTATTCAACTGGCCGACCGGAGCAGGAAGCAATGTTTTGAATGGGCTACAAGCCGGCACTTATTCGCTTACGGTAAATGACAATCTTGGATGTACGGCTGTTTCCACCTACCAGGTTACCGAACCTCCGGTTTTGCAGTTGATGGCCACGGTAGATTCCACGTCCTGTACCATCGTTACCGGCAACATAACCGTGGCGCCTCAGGGTGGCACGTCGCCTTATCTTTTTGCCTGGGCCGGAGGACAAAACACACCGGCTTTGAATGGCCTGGCGCCGGGAAACTATCTTCTGACCGTGACGGACAACAATTTATGTACAGTCACACAAACCTTTGATATTCAACCAGGTGGATCACCTGTCATCAGCGACTCCCTGGTATTTCCCGTGCGTTGTTTTGGAGAAAGTACCGGTGAAATATCCGTAACCGCAAGTTTGGGTTTGCCGCCATACCAATTCCTGTGGTCTACCGGTCCAGGCACCAGCACGCTCCCCAATCTTGCCGCCGGAAATTATGCCGTCACCGCAACGGACGCCAACGGCTGTTCCGCAACGGCGCAATTTTTTGTTGGACAACCGGGCGCCATTTCCCTGCAGTCACAAATTGATTCCACTTCCTGCACAAGCACAACAGGCAATATTTCGGTGGCAGGTCAGGGTGGCATCGCACCTTTCGGGTACGTCTGGAATGGCGGACAGGTGACGCCTGCACTTTTCAACCTCGATCCCGGAACCTATACCGTGACCATTGCCGATGCCAACGGCTGCACCACGCAGGAGTCTTTTACCCTCGCACCCGGAGGCGCACCGGTACTTTCAAACAGCGAAATAACGCCTGTGGCTTGTACAGGTGAAACCAACGGACAAATAACGGTGGATGTAAACGGCGGTTTGCCGCCTTACCAATACATGTGGTCTACCGGTGCGGTTGACGCATTGGTGGACAATTTGCCGGCAGGCAATTATTCGTTTACTGCAACCGACAACAACGGATGCCTGCTAACGGTGCAATTTACCGTCACGGAGCCACCCGCGCTCAGCATTTCCGCTACCGTAGATTCCACATCCTGCACAAGCAGTACTGGCAACATCAGTGTGTCGCCACAGGGTGGTACCGCACCGTACACTTTCCTCTGGAACGGCGGACAAACCATGCCTGCCATTGGTGGATTGCCACCTGGAGATTACAATGTAACCATCACAGATTCAAACGGTTGCACGGCTTCAGATGTTTACACCATTTTGGCTGGTGGCGCTCCTTTTTTGGCAGACAGCGTGGTGACACACGTTACTTGTTTTGGTCAAAACAACGGATCAATCAGTGTACAAACCACAGGTATCGGACCTTTCCAATGGAACTGGTCGACCGGATCGGCCACCGACACCCTGAACAATTTGTCGGCCGGAGTTTATCAACTTACCATCACCGATGCAAACAATTGTACCACCGTCGCAAGTTTTACCGTGGAAACACCGGAGGTAGTAACTGCGGCACTGACCACGGTTGCCGACACTTGCGGCCAAACCACCGGCGCCATTTCGGTGCAACCGGAAGGAGGTACGGCACCCTACACCTATTTATGGTCGGATGGACAAAGCAACGAAGACCTGACGAACATATCCGCAGGGGTTTGGCTACTCACCATCACCGATGCGAACGGCTGCACCTTCGTGCAAAATGCGGAGGTGTTTGTGGAGGAGGTTTTGCCCCAATTTTTCGTCGCGGGTGATACGATCACATGTAGTGAGCCTACGGTGCAGCTCACACCCATTCCTGCGCCTACGAACTGGATCTTCGAATGGCAGACACCCAACGGCACCTTGTTGTCCGGGGCCACACAGAACCTCAACCTGTCCGGACAATACCTTGTGACCGCAGTTAATGAACTGGGGTGTTCCGCCACATCATCCGTTGATGTTGCGTCGAATACCATAGCGCCAATGGCCATGGCTTCAGAGTCTGAACTTGTGTTGCCTTGCGGCCCATCCAGCGTAAACCTGGACGGCTCAGGATCTTCCACAGGCGCTTCTTTTTCCGCTTTGTGGCATCTGGAAAACAACGGACAGGTTGTTTGGGATACGGTAGCGTACGTGGCGCAAGCAGGCGTTGCCGGAACCTACGTTTTGCAAATTACCGATTTGTCAAATGGCTGTTCCGATTTCGATACCGTGCAGGTAACCTTGTCGCAACCCATTGAAGATGTGGAAGTTGCCGTGGATTCCATTTCCTGTTTCGGCCTGGAGGATGGTGGCATTTCGGTGGTTTCCATTACGGGAGGCGCCGCGCCTTATTTGTATGCTTTGAACAACCAGGCATTTGGTCAGGCTGATGTTTTTACCGGTTTGACCGAAGGAAACTACACCTTGTTCGTGCTGGATGCCAACGGTTGCACATGGGAAAGTGACATCTTGCAGATGGTTGAACCGGCTTCTTTTACCATAAATCTTAATGCTTCACGTACGCGGATAGATCAGGGTCAGGCGGTAATTTTGACGGCGCAGGTCCAACCTTTGGGCACGGTATTGGGCCAAATTTTGTGGTCACCGGCTGCCTTGTTTTCACAACCCGTTTCGCTTATTCAAACCGTACAGCCCACAGAGAGCACCTTGTTTCAAATTGAAGTGGAAGACGGCAATGGTTGTGTGGCCTCGGACACGGTGCGGGTGCATGTGCGAAAGGAAGCCATCTATGTGCCCAATGTTTTCCAGCCGGGCAGTTTGGACAACAGTATGTTCACCGTGTATGCCGGTACCGACATCATCGAAGTTCGGTTGATGCGGGTGTACGACCGTTGGGGTGAGCTTGTGTTTGAAAACCGCCGTTTCCCGCCAAACGACCCAAGTCTGGGCTGGGACGGTACCTTCCGCAATGAACCTATGGGACAGGGTGTGTATGTTTATTACATCGTGGTGGAG
>JADLBE010000061.1 GCA_020847915.1 Saprospiraceae bacterium
AATGATACGGTACGACGGAGATGCGCATGTTGGTGTTATTTGTTCAAGTTTGCACTTGCAATTTTTGAAAACGCCGGGTTTTATGCAAGATTGTTTTAAATAAGTATGTTGACCCGGCCAATATTCTAAACCGTCGTTTGTCTTTCGCCGAAAACCCTCCGTCATGCCTTCAACCCGCATTCCCTCCATCGATGCCCTTCGCGGACTCGCCCTCGGTGCCATCCTGCTTGCTAACCTGCCGTATCCCGATGCCGTCGTGCGGCCCGATGGTCTCGACCCGGCCTTGAACACACTTTTCCACCTGTTCATTGACCGCAAGTTCATCACCGTTTTTTCCATGCTGTTCGGTTTCGGGTTTTACATTTTGATGGAAAAGGCGGAGACGTCCGGCTCGGATTTCAGGCGGTATTTCGCCATTCGCATGGTCGTTTTGTTCGTTTTGGCTTGCCTGCACGCTTATCTGCTTTGGTTTGGCGACATCATCCGGGCGTATGCTTTCGGCGGGTTGTTGCTACTTTTTTTGTACAAACGTTCTGTAAAAAGTCTGGTTATCCTGGCCCTCCTTTTCAACATTCTGGTCACGGGCATCGTGTACATCGGCAACAGCGCACTGGAATGGCAGACCTACACCTACGACGTCGCGATTGCAGGAAAACTGCCGATGACCACCAGCTATCTGGAATACTTGCGTTTCAATTTCACCATAGATCCCTGGATCAATTTCCTGCAGGATATGCCCATAACCCTTTCCTTTACTTTTGGCAACATGCTGATCGGATTTCTACTGGGCAAAATGAAGTTTTTTCAAAACCCTGTTGCGCACCGCAAAATGGCAAATTGGTTTGTCGGACTTGGCCTCACGGTCGGACTGGCAGCCAGTTACGTATATACCCTCATCGTTTCGGGCAAACTGGAACTTTCCCTCGACCTCGCATGGTTGCCTTTTGTACTCATCGCAGGCATGCTGCTGCAAAGTCTGGCCTACATTTCACTTGTCATCAGGCTGTTTGAAATTCGTATTTGCCGCGGTTTTTTAAACCTTTTTGTGCCCGTCGGGCGTTTGGCGCTTTCCAATTACGTTTTGCAATCGCTGTTTTACCATGCCGTGTTTTTCCATTGTTTGCCAGGTTTGAATCTTTTCGGAAAGCTCAACCTTGCGCAGACGTATGGGGTGGGTATACTGCTTTTCGCACTGCAGATGGCACTGAGTTTTTGGTGGTTGCGTTTTTTCAAACAAGGGCCGTTGGAGCGTGTTTGGCGGAATGTGGTCGATAAATTAACCGGAAAACCCCAGGCTTTTACAACCTCAACCTACAAATGGTGATGCCCCGAAACTGAACAGCAACGATGCGCATGGTGAGTTCGGTTGGGAAAATAGGAAGACCATTTTACCCTGCAATTTTAAAATTCAATTTGAGATTTACGGGGTAAAATATCCAAATTTACTGAGACACAAACTAAATCGGCGGTTTTGGTTCTCGGGGCTTCAGCCCCGCCTTGTCCCCACAGCGCCTTGTCATCCCAGCGAAGCGTGGGATCTGTCCCCATCCTGTGGATCCATTAGGACCACCTTTACTGGTTGATCTTTAGGCCTGTGCGAAAGGAGGCTGACGGCGGGGTAACGGAACAGACCCCACGCTGCGCTGGGATGACAAGGCGCCTGTGGGAATAGGGGTGGGGCTGAAGCCCCTAAAATCTTGCCTTGTAAACCGCCGCCTGCTCCAAAATCTTCTCCCTTTCCACCGCCGCCATTTTATCCCACACCTTGTACATCATGCCGATGCGCGGATTGTTGCCCAGTTTGTCGCGGTGACGGTCGTAAAAATCCCAGTACAGGCTGTTGAACGGACAGGCGTTTTCGCCGTATTTTTTGTCCTTGTCGAAAGCGCAGTTCGTGCAATAATCACCCATTTTGTGGATGTAATTGGCGCTGCTCACGTACGGCTTGGTGCCCACAATGCCGCCGTCGGCAAACTGGCTCATGCCACGGGTGTTGGTGATTTCCACCCATTCAAGGGCATCCATGTAAATGCCGAGGTACCAGGCGTCGAGCTCGTCGGGGTGCACGCCGAGCAGCAGCGCGAAGTTGCCCGTCACCATCAGGCGCTGGATGTGGTGGGCGTAGGCGCGGTCCAGACTCTGGGTTACGGCGTGACTCAGGCACCGCATGGGCGTGTCGCCGTTCCAGTAAAATGAGGGTAGGGGCGCCGTATGGTTGAAATAATTCAACGTCCGGTATTCCGGCATTTTTGCCCAGTACACCCCGCGCATGTATTCGCGCCAGCCCAGGATTTGCCGAACAAATCCCTCCAAAGAAGCGTAGGTTTTTTCTTCCGGTTTTTCCAACCAGGCCGCCACACAAGCCTGCACCACTTCGAGCGGGTGCAGCAGTTTGATGTTGAGGGAAAAGGAAAGTCGCGAATGAAAAAGCAACCAGTGGCGGGTGGTGAGAGCGTCCTGGTAATCGCCGAAACGACCCAGGCGGAAACGTACGAAATTTTCGAGCAACTCGAGACTTTCTTCGCGTGTGACGGGCCAGTCGAACCGATGCGTTTCCACCGAACCGATGGTTTCTACGCCGGATGCTTGCAGCATGACAAGTACGTCGTGAACATCGCGGTTAAAGGCCGGCACGGGCGGTACGGACTGCCCCGCCGGCATTTTTTTGCGGTTTTCAGCGTCGAAATTCCAGCGGCCGTACAAGGGTGTTTTGCCGTCGTCCTCCATCAAAATGTTGTAGCGTACACGCATTTTTCGGTAAAAAGCCTCCATGAGGAAGGTTTTTTTACCTTCAAACTGCGCTTTCAAATCGTAACGGCTGCTGAGAAAATGTTCAGTGTCGGCAACGGCGGTTTTTATCCCTTCTTTTTCAAGATCTATGGCAAGTTTTTTCAAAATTTCATCTACACGCCATTCGTCGGGCAGTTGGTACTGGAAATCCGTTGCACCACATGCGTTGATCAGGGCGCGGACGTTTTTTTCGAACGACTGGAGGTTTTTCGGATCGTCAAGTTTGAAATAACGCACGGTATGTCCCTCCTTCTCCAAATGCGCCGCAAAGTGCCGCATGGCCAGGAAAAACCCGATCACTTTTTGTACATGGTGGCGTACATAGGCCGTTTCGGGTAAAATTTCCATCAAAACATAGGTCACATCGGGGCGTACTTCCGCAAACCAGGAATGCCGGTGGTTGAGCTGGTCGCCAAGAATCAATCGAAGGGTCATCATAAAGTTGTTGTGCGCGTAAAACACAAACTACACATTGCTTGTTTATGCGTTTACCATGCACCGCATATTGGAAAAATACCAACTTACCCTCGCCGATGTCGACCGCATCGTGGAGATGGCGTGGGAAGACCGAACACCGTTCGAAGCCATCACCGCCCAGTTCAAACTCCGTGAAGCTGAGGTCATTGAACTCATGAAACTGGAGATGCACCCGCGCAACTGGCAAAAATGGCGGGCCCGAGTGCAGGGAAGAGCCACAAAACACCGTAATTTGCGGAGTGACGACGTTTTGCGTTTCAAATGCAGCCGCCAGAAGCACATCACTCAAAACCGCATCAGCAAACGCTGATGGTTTAATACATCCTCCTTCGATGAAAATAGGCATCGTTTGTTACCCTACCTACGGCGGCTCGGGCGTCGTAGCCACCGAACTTGGCATGGGCCTCGCCCGCCGCGGACACGAAATACATTTCATTACCTACCGCCGTCCGGTGCGTCTCGCACATTTCCACGAAAAAGTTTTTTACCACGAAGTGGACAGCGACGACTATCCCCTCTTCGAATATCCACCGTACGATACGGCCCTGGCGTCCAAAATTGTAGATGTGGTGAAATACCAAAACCTCGACATCCTGCACGTACACTACGCCATCCCGCACGCCGCCGTGGCCTACATGGCCAAAAAAATACTGCTCACCGAAGGGCGTTACCTGCCCGTGGTAACTACCCTGCACGGTACCGACATTACCCTTGTAGGCAACAACGGCGCCTTCGCACCTGTGGTCGAGTTCAGCATCAACAAAAGCGACGGGGTGACCGCCGTGTCGCAAAGCCTCAAAGACGATACCCTTAAGTTGTTCAACATCCACCGCGACATCCGCGTGATTTACAATTTCATCGATTTTGAACGTTTCCGCAAAACAGACAAGGAACATTTCAAAAAAATCATCGCCCCCGACGGCGAACGTATCCTGGTGCACACTTCCAACTTCCGCCGTGTAAAACGTGTGGAAGACGTGGTGCGTGTGTTCAAACAGGTGCGCGACAAATTGCCCTCCAAACTACTGATGATCGGCGACGGTCCGGAACGGCAACACGCCGAACGCCTCTGCCGCGAACTGGGTACCTGCGACGACGTGCGTTTCCTCGGCAAACAGGACGCCATCGAAGAACTGCTCGCCATCTGCGACCTGTTCATCATGCCTTCTGAAAGCGAAAGTTTCGGTCTGGCAGCCCTCGAAGCCATGGCCTGCGAAGTGCCCGTCATTTCCACCAACGCCGGCGGACTTCCCGAAGTGAACATCCATGGCGTCACCGGTTTCCTTACCGATCCCGGCGACGTGGACAGCATGGCACGTTACGCCATCCAGCTGCTCAGCGACGAGGAAATGCTTTCGCAATTCCGCAAAAACGCCCTCGCCCAGGCACAGGTTTTCGACATCGACAATATTTTGCCGGATTACGAAAGGTTTTATGAGGAAGTGCTTTCCAATAGTGCTGTGAAAGTGGAATGACAGTGGAATTTGATTGACGAGATACGACGTACGATTTTTGAAATTTGAATTTAAGGGGCCCCACTCCGCCATTTTGTCTGAATCAGGATTCTCAGGATTATAGGATTTACAGGATTTTGGTCAGAAAATGGGAATTATTGTTGCTCTTTTCGAAACCAAAATCCTGTAAATCCTAAAATCTTGTAAATCCTGATCATATTTCAAAAATCAAATTTCGTATCTCGTCATTCAAATTCTCCCCACCTTTGCCCCGCTTTAAACACAATCTACATGCTCAGAATAGGCACCCGCGGCAGCAACCTGGCCCTTTGGCAGGCCCACCATACCCAGAACGAACTCGCCCGCATCGGGGTGGCAAGTGAACTGGTGATCATCAAAACACGTGGCGACCTCATCCAGCACCTGAGTTTCGACAAAATGGAGGGCAAAGGGTTTTTTACCAAAGAAATTGAAGACGCTTTGTTGCGCGGTGAAATCGACGTGGCCGTGCACTCCATGAAAGACCTGCCCACCACGCCGCCGGAAGGTCTGGTGATCAGCGCCGTGTCGTACCGCGACAATCCGGCCGACCTGCTCATCATTCGTCCGGAAGCTTTCGATGCTTCCCAAATTTTTAAACTGAAACAAGGCGCCACGGTGGGTACCTCGGCCGCACGCCGCAAAGCACAAATGGCCGATTTCAGGCCCGACGCCGTTTTGCTGGATGTGCGCGGCAACGTGCCTACCCGTTTGGACAAACTTCGGAATGGTGATTTCGACGCCATTTTTCTCGCCGCGGCAGGGGTGGGCCGTTTGGCACTCGACCTCACCGGACTGCATGCCATCGAGCTCAATCCACGCGAGTTCGTGCCGGCGCCGGCACAAGGCGTATTGGCCTGGCAAACCAACCGCGACGACGTGGAAACAAGAACTGTTTTGAAAAACATCCACCACAGCAACGTTTCGGCCTGCACCAATGTGGAACGCCGCGCTTTGCAACTTATGGACGGCGGCTGCCAACTGCCCCTCGGGGTGCATTGCATCCGCGACAAAAGCGGCAATTTCCACGCCTTTGCCGCCTGCGAACGCCCGGGAGGTATGAAACGGGTGCATTTGTCGCAAAGCACGAGTTTCGGAATGGCGGAGAAAATCGTGGCGCAGCTTACGTAGAGGGGGTAACCACATTAGGCACATGAGATTACTAAGGCACATTAGAGTTTTTTTTCTAATGCGCCTTAGTAATCTCATGTGCCTAATGTGGTAAAATAGAAACAGCGATTGCGGCCGCCAGCCTGGCATTGTTCAACACCAGTTCGATGTTTGCCGCAAGACTCATTCCGCCCGTCGTTTTTTCAATATAGGATAACAAATAAGGTGTGATCGCTTTGCCTTTAACGCCTTCACGTTCCGCAGCCGCCAACGCTTCCAACGTCACTTTTTCGATCAACAAAGCATCGGGCTCAAAAACTTCCGGGATGGGGTTGGTCACCACGATGCCGTTTTTTAGTCCGAGGGCCTCCTGAGCCTTGATCAGTGCCGCGATTTCCGAGGGTGTATCCAGCCTAAAATCCACGTTGAACCCGCTTTTTCGGGTGTAAAATGCCGGAAACTCTGAAGTGCCGTAGCCAACCACGGGCACACCGTGGGTTTCGAGGTATTCGAGGGTGAGTCCGAGGTCGAGGATGCTTTTGGCGCCTGCACACACCACGGTTACGGGCGTTTGGGCAAGTTCCTGGAGGTCGGCCGAAATGTCAAACGTATGTGCAGCGCCCCGGTGTACGCCACCGATGCCGCCGGTGGCAAAAACACGGATACCCGCAGCGTGGGCGATGATCATGGTGGAAGCTACGGTGGTGGCGCCGGTGAGACCGCGACTCACGAGGTAAGCCATGTCGCGACGACTGGCTTTGGGTATTTGCGGACCGAGGCGCCCGAACGTTTCCAGTTCGGCGGCGGTGAGGCCGGCGCGCATCATGCCTTTCCAAACGGCGCAGGTGGCGGGCGTGGCGCCGGCATCGCGCACGGCCTGTTCCACCCGATGCGCTGTTTCCACGTTTTGAGGGTAAGGCATGCCATGGGCGATGATGGTGCTTTCGAGGGCGACCACCGGACGGCCTTCGTGGAGTGCGGATTCGACTTCGGGAGAGAGGTGAAGCAAAGCGGGCATTTTTTTCACAAATTTAATTTTTTTTTCAAAACCACTTGGACGTTTACCCCGCATCGTTATATCTTTGCCCCGCTTGAAAAAGCAGCCTCGTTAGCTCAGTCGGTTAGAGCGGCGGACTGTTAATCCGTAGGTCCAAGGTTCAAGTCCTTGACGAGGCGCAAAAAACAGGGGTGGCCAGTTCGGTCGCCCCTGTTTTGTTTTGTTCCGGTACGTTATAACCTTTCCACTTATGAATCTGGTAGCAGTTGGCACCGTCGCTTTCGACGATATTCAAACCCCGTATGGTCACGCCGAAAAGGTGATCGGCGGAGCCTGCACGTACATTGCTTTGGCAGCATCTTATTTTCTGACGCCCGTGCGCATCGTTTCGGTGGTGGGCGACGACTTCCCGGAGGAAACGCTGGAGTACCTGAAAAAACGCGGCGTCGACCTCGAGGGGTTGCAAATTAAAGAAGGGGAAAAGTCGTTTTACTGGGCCGGCAGGTACCATGATAATTTTGCCAGTCGCGACACGTTGGATACCCAACTCAACGTGCTGGCCGATTTCGACCCCATTTTGCCCGAGACTTACCGCCGTCCCGACGTACTTATGCTTGGCAACCTAACGCCAAAAATTCAAATGCGAGTTTTGGAACAGGTTACCAAACGCCCGGAACTCGTGGTGCTGGATACCATGAATTTCTGGATGGACATTGCCCTGTCCGACCTTCACGAAGTGCTCAAACAGGTTGATGTACTTACCATCAATGACGAGGAGGCACGCCAACTTTCGGGTGAACATTCGTTGGTAAAAGCTGCCAAAGTGATCCATGCCATGGGGCCGAAATACCTGGTGATCAAAAAAGGCGAGCACGGATCGTTGCTTTTCCACCGTGGGGACATCTTTTTTGCGCCCGCTTTGCCACTTGCCGAAGTGATTGATCCCACCGGTGCTGGAGATTCGTTTGCCGGAGGTTTCACCGGATGGTTGGCTAAAACAGGCGATTATTCGTTCGAAAACATGAAACGCGCCCTGATTTACGGTTCCACCATGGGCTCGTATTGTGTTGAAGCGTTTGGCATCGAGCGCCTGAAGGGCCTCACACCTGCCATGATTCGCAGCCGCGCACAGGAATTTGAAAACCTGGTGCGGTTCGACATACCCTGAAGTTTCAAAAAAAGGAACGAACTTTGCCTTTCGGGCATGTAAAACAGCCCGACCCACCACCATGTTTGGAAACCTACTCGGCGACTTGCAAGAAAAACAAGCCGCGATGCAACAAAAACTGGCCTCCATAACCGTGGAAGCCGAAGCCGGCGATGACGCCGTGCGTGTAACCGCAGGCGCGGATATGCACATCATCAACATCAAAATCGACCCTGCCAAACTGGACACATCCGATCCCGAGGCACTCGAAGACTTGCTGTTGGAAGCTGTAAACCGCGCACTTGAGGCAGCCAAAGCCCGCGCTGCCGTAGAAACAAACAACCTGCTTAAAGACATGCTGCCCATGGGCGGATTGGGGGATTTCCTCAAGCCTTAAGGGGGTTGCGCCATTGCTGTCCGTTTTTTACGGACTAAAGTTTGTAAAACGACGTTTTAGTTGCGCCGGGCTGAAGTCCGGAAATCCTGAAATGCGAACCAAGGTTTACGCTCCATTTCCGGTGGACCAAAGTCAACGCTCCAAATTCAAATTATTCTCGCATGCGTTTATTGCTTCTCTGCTTCCTAACGTTCGGTTTGAACCTCTTAATGGCCCAAAACGGACCCGACAAACTCGAGGCTAAGTTTACTTTTCAGGATTGCGACGGTTTCGATGAAACCGGGAACGGCTCGAGCGGAGCCCTCATCGGCGGTACTTCCTGCGTTTGCGGCGTGCGCGATTCGGCCATGTCGCTCGACGGTGATGGCGATGCCCTGTTTTTCGTCGGCCCGCTCGGCGATGTATTCACGACAAGCGACTTCACGGTAAGTTTTTACATGAAACCACACCTTGCAGCGATGCAGGGCGGTTCGCAGGTGGTGATGGCCAAACAGGAAAACTGCAACAACAACCGCGCTTTTTGGGTGCGTTATTCGCAACAATCCAACCAAATCGCATCGGCCATCAGCCAAAACGACAGTGTGCTCACAACGGTTCAGGCCAGTCTGGACCCCGACAAATGCTGGCAATACATCACCCTTACACGCAACAACACCCGGTATTCACTGTATATAAACGGCATCCTGCGCGATTCAGCTTCCGCCAATGTGCGCATCAACCTCACGTCCAACTCGGTGCTTAAGGTAGGCGATCCGGTATGCCAGCTCGACCGGGGTTACAACGGCGATTTCGATGAATTTGAAATTTACAGCAAAGCCCTGTCTGCAACGGAAGTGATGGAAAGTTACCTGCGTCCTGATATGATCCTCACCAGCGATACGCTGATATACCTTGGCAATGCCTTTCAGGTACAAACATCGCCATCATGCGCCCAAAACTTCCTTTGGTCGCCCACCACCGGCGTTTCCGACCCCACTTCGCCGACACCCATCATTACACCCACAGAGCCCACCACCTACAGACTCACCACCTTGCACACGGGCTGCAATGCTGCTTTTGATACCCTGCGCGTAAACGTGATTGACCCCGACACGCTCGATTGCAACAACATTTTTATTCCCAACGCCTTTACGCCCGGCGGTTCGTCAGGCCGAAACGACCTTTTCCGCGTAAGCAACCCTTATGCCATCGATGAATTCGTTTCTTTTGAAGTCTTCGACCGCTGGGGTGGCCGCATGTTCAACGCTACCACCGCTTTTGATGCCTGGGATGGCACCTTCGGCGGCAAATTCGTTAACCCTGGCGTCTTTCTTTACCGACTGCGCTACAAATGCGATGGTGAAGACAAGGTCAAAGCAGGGAACCTTACGCTGTTGAGATAGCTTTTTAGCCGTTAGCCGTTAGCCGTTAGCCGTTAGCAAAAAAAAAGAGAGCACTAGGGTTGCATAACCAGTGTTCTCTTTTTTTTTTCGGCTAACGGCTAACGGCTAACGGCTAACGGCTAACGGCTAACGGCTAACGGCTAACGGCTAACGGCTAACGGCTAACGGATAACGGCTAACGGCTAACGGCTAACTGCTAACGGCTAAAGGCTAACGGCTAACGGCTAACGGCTAACGGCTAACGGCTAACGGCTAACGGCTAACGGCTAACGGCTAACGGCTAACGGCTAAAAATAGAATAA
>JADLBE010000062.1 GCA_020847915.1 Saprospiraceae bacterium
AGGATCATCGTTATGGTACACAGATTACACAGATCTTCGAACACAGATTAAAACGGATTTTGAATACCTTTGCGCAATCATTGGGGTGCCGGCGGCTTTTTGTCCGTCGCGCTGAGATTACACCCATCGAACCTGTCCGGGTAATGCCGGAAAGGAAATGAGGGGGGTAGTGAAGCTTCACTACGCCTGCGAAGCCCCTTTGCAGGCGGATGTTTCACAACTTTCGTTTTTTACCATGTCCATTTTTCAACCTGCGCATCGTTACGCACGTTTTCTCATTCCACTTTTTCTTTTTTCCTCCCAACTTGTCGCCCAAACGGCCGAGGATTCCATTTCGTTAAAAACGGTGGTTATTCAGGCTACCCGGGCAGGCGCCTCGTCGCCAGTACCGCACAACAACCTCAGCGCTGAAAAGCTGGCGCGTTACCACCAGGCCCAGGACGTGCCTTACCTGCTCAGTACCATGCCCTCGGTGGTCGAAAACTCCGACGCAGGCACGGGCATCGGATACACAGGTTTGCGCATCCGAGGAAGCGACCCCACGCGTGTAAACGTAACCATCAACGGCGTGCCGCTCAACGATGCCGAAAGTCAGGGCGTTTTTTGGGTCAACCTGCCCGACCTGGCTTCTTCCGCTTCCGAAATCCAGGTGCAGCGTGGTGTGGGTTCCAGCACCAACGGCGCCGGCAGTTTCGGCGCCACGGTGAACCTCGATTTGTCGCGCATTTCCCCTACCCCGTTTGCCACGTTAAGCCAAACATTGGGATCCTTCCGCACCAGCAAAAGCAGCCTGTACATGGGTAGCGGATTGCTCAACAACCACTTCGCTTTCAGTGCGCGATTGTCCACGGTGCGCTCCGACGGTTATGTGGACCGGGCTTCAGCAAAACTGAACGGACTGCACGTTTCGGGCGCTTACATCGACGACAAACAATCGTTCACGGCCCACTTGCTTTCGGGCAAAGAAATTACTTACCAGGCCTGGAACGGACTTCCCGTGCAGTATGCCGACGTGGATTCACTGCGCACCTACAACAGTGCAGGCGCCGAAAAACCAGGTGAACCGTACAACAACGAAGTGGATGATTACACCCAACGCCATTACCTGTTGCACTACAAACGTCTGTTGGGCAGTGGATTCAGTTTGCAACTCAACGGCCACTACACGCGTGGTTTCGGTTATTTTGAACAGTACAAAGGCAGTCAGGATTTTGCCGATTATGCTCTGGACTACCCTGTTTTGGGCGATTCCACACTGGAAAATACCGATTTGGTGCGCCGCCGCTGGCTCGACAACCATTTTTACGGCGGCACGTTTGCCCTGCGCCGCGGATTTGCCGAAGGCAATGTTTTGATGCTCGGAGGCGCCTTTAGTCGTTACGAAGGCAGGCATTACGGCGAAATCATCTGGGCGGAATACGCCATACCGAAGGATTATGTTTATTACGACAACAACGCTGCCAAAAACGACGGCAATGTGTTTTTAAAATACGACTGGACCGTCAACAATAAGCTTAGTTTGATGGCGGACATGCAGTACCGCTTCGTGCAATACAACTTCCTCGGTTACAACCAGGACCTTGAAAATGTGGACCAGAAAGCTGATTTGCACTTTTTCAATCCCAAAGCGGGTTATTTGTTGCGTTTAACACCCCACTGGACTACAATGGGATTTTTCGGCGTCGCCAACAGAGAACCGAACAGGGAAGATTTTACCCAATCGAGTCCGCAAAGCAGACCCAAACCCGAACGTCTTTACAACCTGGAATTGGGGGTAAAAACAAACCGTGAAAACTGGAACCTGGGATTGAATGTGTTTGGCATGTATTACCGCGACCAGTTGGTGCTCGACGGTAAACTGAACGACGTGGGCGCATTTACACGCACCAACGTGCCGGAAAGTTACCGTGCAGGTTTTGAACTTGAAGGCGTTTGGCAAATGGCCCAGCAATGGAGCATGCAGGGCAATGCGACGCTGAGCCAAAACCGCGCCCTGACGTTTGACGAATACATAGACAACTGGGATACGTTTGAACAACAAGTGGTGGAACACAAAAATACGCCGCTTGCATTTTCACCGTCATGGATCGCCCAGGCCGAAATTTTGTGGATGGCAGTGGAAAACAACCGGCACAGATTCACAACAAGTCTGCGTGGCAAATACGTGGGAAAACAATACCTCGACAATACAGGCAATGAGATAACTACCCTGCCCGATTACTTCACCACGGACATAAGGTTCAATTACGACATCAAAAACATCTGGGGTGGCGAACTGAGTTTCATCCTGTCCGTCAACAACCTGCTTGATGCCGGTTATTTCAACAACGGGTGGACCTACCGTTTCCAATCGCCGTCCTACGATCCGCGCACTGACGACCCCTATGCCCGGTTGGAACAAGGCAACACCTACAACCTCACCGGCCTCTTCCCCCAAGCCGGCAGAAACATCATGGCCACCGTTTTGCTCAGACTGTAATCAAATTTGGTATTGAAATTTGGGGTAAACATCAAAATGAAAAAAGTGGATGGCGCCGTCGGCGCCATCCACTTTTTTCATTTTGATGTTTACCCCAAATTTCAATACCTGGGAATCATAAGTCGCGTGCCCGTCACCAAAGCTTCATCGCTTTTTGTGTTGTTGATGTCGGACAGTTCTTTGGGTGTGATGCCGAATTTTTTAGACACGGTATCGATGGTATCGCCGTCACGGACCAGGTATTCCTGGATGTAACTGGGCTCACGAACCGTTTCGGGTTTGGGTGTGGCAACCGCAGGAACCGTGGTGGTTGAGGGCGTTACAACGGATTTGGTGGCCGGGGCTGCAATAACAGCTTGTTCGCTGAAAACTTCCTGAACTGCAGGTTCGGTAATTACTGGTTTGGCAACTACCGTTTCGGTGGGTTTCGCAACCACGACAGGCGCCTTGGTTTCTTCAGCGGGTTTGCTCGCCACTGTTTCGAGGGGTTTGGCGGTGGTTGGTGGAGGTGCTGATACGGGTGCTGTCGGGGTCACTTTTTTAACCGTGGGTGGCGGAGTATTCACCGGCGATTTGGCGGTTACCGTTGGAGCGGCGGACGGGTTTTCAACC
>JADLBE010000063.1 GCA_020847915.1 Saprospiraceae bacterium
CATTTTCGCCGCTCAGCTTTTTCCATTTTTTCATTTTTCTCGGCGCCTGGCCAGAGTGTTCTGTTTCCATAAGTCTGTTAGTCGGTTAGTCTGTTGGTCTGTTAGTCGGTTAGTCTGTTGGTCTGTTTGTCGGACTAACCGACCAACAGACCAACAGACCAACCGACCATTATTTATTTCAGCCGTACCTTCAGCAGTTCGGCAAGTTCTTCAAAAGTTGATTTCCAATCCTCGTTTAAAAACACCCATTGTTCTTTACGGTAACCTTTGGTGAGCAGGTAAAAGATGTTTTGGCTTTTCCAAATGACGGGTTTCACCGGCATGGTTTGTACAATTTTGAGCACTTCGGAGAGCCATTTGATGCGTGGCAGCGAGGATTCGTCGAGGGTAATTTTGATGATTTCGCGGTGAATCCTTTCGCCGATGGCGTGCCCTACGGCCTCGGCGTCGTTGAGGGTAACACTCCAACGTTTGAGGTCTTCGGCAATGCGCCGGAGCGTGGGGGTATCCCGCATGTGTCCGTTTTCGAAAAAATACATGAGGTCTGCATTCAGGACATAAGCTGCGATGTTGCGCCAGGCTTCGGGCAACGGCAGCCCGTTGTCGAGCAGGGCGGTCATGAGCTGGTAGTTGTCGTTGAAAAGGTCGCGAAACTGCGACTCGGCAAGTTGCAGGCTGGTGGCCGTAATGTCCTGGATGATTTTCACCTTCTCGTCGGTAAACAG
This sequence comes from Saprospiraceae bacterium, assembly GCA_020847915.1. Lineage (GTDB taxonomy): Bacteria > Bacteroidota > Bacteroidia > Chitinophagales > Saprospiraceae > M3007. The sequence goes on from JADLBE010000063.1 coordinate 726, forward strand.
ACTTGCGAGGGTAAATTTCTCCGGACCGTAATATTCCTGCAGGATACCGATCACTTCCCCAAGATTGGCGGATTTGAAGGCTTTGGTCGTACGTTGGTGCATTTCTTCGAACACCGACTTGGTCATTTCACCACTGATGTTGCCGATGATGTGTTGCTGCCCGAGGTAAAGTACGGTAAAGCAAAACGTTTTTTCGGCATGGGTAAGTTGCGATCGTATGCTGATGCGCCCGGAAGCGAATATGATGGTACCTGCTTCGATGCGTTCAAAAAACTCAACGTTTCCATCGTAGTTGAACAGGTCGAGACCATGTGCTTTTTCTTCAAAAAGCGAAACCACGGCAAAGTGGGTGGCTACGCGTTCGAGGTTTACACGGGTAGGCACCACATCCTGCAGGTAAGCTGCGGCTCCGCTGGCGAACACGTTGCTTGGCGCTTCGGCGAGCCTGCGCGTGAATTCGGGGTTCAGGTCGACGCCTGCTACATCCAATGCGTAATCCATGGCACGCAGGGCGTATTGCAGGATTTGTTTGGTTTCTATGCCCGAAATTTCATCAAAAAACCAGCCGCAGGAGGTGAACATAAGCACCGCATGGCGTTGCATTTCGAGCATACGCAAGGCGACAACTTCTTCGAGCGGACTGAGCTTACGGCGGGCGTGTTTTTCCAAAAATGCTGCAATGGCACTTTCCGAGCGTTGCAGCATGACGTCGATGTATTCGTTTCGGGCAGCCCAGGGATCACGAAAAAACCGGCCGCCTTCTTTTTCAAAAATCGGAATCAGTTTGTCGCGCAGCCAGTTGAGGGTTTCGCGCAGGGGTTTGCGCCAGCGCTGGTGCCATCCCGGATTGCCGCCGGTGTTGCAACCGCAATCGCTGCGCCAGCGTTCCACGCCGTGAACGCAGCTCCACGACGAATTTTCGTGGATTTGCACTTCCCATTCTGGCGGGAAAAGTTCGAGGTACTGACCGTAGTTGGTAAGTTTGGCAAATTGGTTGTCCTCGATGTGATTGAGGCAATCGGCAAGTGCCATTTCACCGAAGCGGTGGTGGTGGCCGTAGCTTTCACCGTCGGTAGCGATGTGTGCGAGTTGTGGTGTGTTGTCGTTGTCGAACAAACTCAACATCCGCTTGGCAAAATTTTTACCGTTGTTGAGCAGTCCGCTGAACGCTACTTCCTGTGCTACGCCGCCGTGGTAAAAATAAACGGCGATGCGGCGGCCACTGGGCAGGTTTACCCAATAAGGTTGACGGGTATCGATGGTTTCGGCGGTTACTTGTTGCCAGGCGCCGGCTGCGTCTTTGCGCACCGCTTTGGCCTGCCGGGGAGCAAGCACGGTATAGCTCAGGCCATGGGCGGCAAGCACCTCAAGGGTTTCGGTATCCACGGCAGTTTCGGCCAGCCAGATGCCTTCGGGGTAACGACCGAACCTGTGTTCGAAGTCGCGTACGCCCCAACTTACCTGCGTCACTTTGTCGCGGTAGTTACACAAAGGCATAATAAGGTGGCTGTGCACCTGGGCCATGGCACTGCCGTGGCCACCGAAACGTTCCGCACTGCGCTTGTCGGCCGCCAGCAGCAAGGCATAAGCTTCAGGGTCGTTTTGTTCGAGCCAGGTAAGCAGGGTCGGACCGAAGTTGAAGGAGATCCGGTTGTAATTGTTCCTGATCTTGACAATCCAGCGTTCGGCATCGAGGATACGCGCGGCGGCATTGGGTGCATAGCACTCAAACGTGATGCGGGCATTCCAGTCGTGGAACGGACGGGCACTTTCCTGTTGCTCCACGATCTCCAGCCATGCGTTTTCGCGTGGAGGCTGGTAGAAGTGCCCGTGGATGCAGACGTATTTGTTTGTACGGGACATAGTTTGCAAAGGTAACTTTCGAATGCGGAATGTGGAATGCGGAATGCGGAATTGTGCGGCAGCCCTAAAAAGGCACCTTCCAAGTCTTAAGACTTGCCAAGTTTGAAGACTTGGAAGGTCTATAGACTTAGTGCCCCACCTCAAAAATCATCGAAATATTTTTTTTGACTTGTCTAAAAATAATATTTACCTTTGTCGAAAAATAAGCTACACCTACGTTATGACCCATTCGCAAGCCGAGGAAAACTACCTGAAAGCCATTTTCAGCATCTCTGAAAAAGAAGGTAAAGCCGCCAGTACCAACGCCATCGCCGCCATGATGCAAACCACGGCTGCTTCCGTAACCGATATGCTGCGCCGGCTCTCCGAGAAAAATCTTATTGCTTACGAAAAATACCGGGGCGTTACGCTCAGCGAAAGCGGCCACAAAGTCGCCACGGCACTTATTCGAAAGCACAGGCTTTGGGAGGTGTTCCTGGTGGATAAGCTCGGTTTCACCTGGGATGAAGTGCACGAGTTCGCCGAACAACTCGAACACGTGCAGGGCGACGCCCTGGTGAACCGTCTCGACCAGTTTCTCGGCAATCCCAAATTTGACCCACACGGCGACCCCATCCCCGACGCCCAGGGGCGCTGGACGCACCGGCCGCAAGCCCTGCTCTCAACCCTGCAGACTGGCGACCGCGGCGTGGTAACCGGCGTGGAAGACCATACCACAGCTTTTTTACAGTACCTCGACCAGCAGGGACTCGCCCTCGGCGCCTCCCTGGAAGTGATCGAACGGTTCCCCTACGACCATTCCCTGCGTGTGCGCACCCACGGCGACCGCGAACTGGTGCTGAGTGAAAAGGTATGCCAAAACCTGTACGTACGTACCCTGAATACTTAAATGGATTAAGCTATGAAAAACACCCACGTATCCCTCTCCGAAGTAAACAATTCGGTGGAAACCGAAGTGAAAGGCAGCATCTGGAAACGCCTTTTCGCTTTTATGGGTCCGGCCTACCTTGTGAGTGTAGGCTACATGGACCCCGGCAACTGGGCCACCGACCTCGCGGGCGGCAGCCGTTTCGGCTACAGCCTGTTGTGGGTCCTGCTCATGTCGAACCTCATCGCCTTGCTTTTGCAAAGCATGAGCGCCCGCCTGGGCGTGGTGGCGCGCCGCGACCTGGCACAAGCCTCGCGCGACCTCTACCCGCGCTGGGTAAACCTCATTTTGTACGGACTGGCCGAAATCGCCATCGCAGCCACCGACCTGGCCGAAGTACTCGGCATGGCCATCGGTTTGCAACTGCTGTTCGGACTGCCACTCATCTGGGGCGTTGGCATCAGCGTGCTCGACGCCTTCCTTTTGCTTATGCTTATGCAACTGGGCATCCGCAAGCTTGAAGCGTTCATTTTGGGCCTCATCGCCATCATCGGTGGCGCTTTTTTGGTGCAAATGGTGCTGGCCAAACCGGAATTGACCGAAGTGGCCGGCGGTTTCATTCCCAGCATTCCCAACAGCGAAGCGTTGTTTATTGCCATTGGCATCATCGGCGCCACAGTAATGCCCCACAATTTGTATTTGCACTCGGCCCTCGTGCAATCCAGAAAAATAGCGCCCACCTTTGAAGGCATCAAACGGGCCATCCGGTTCAACACCATCGACTCGGCCATTGCGCTCAACCTGGCCTTGTTCACCAACGCCGCCATCCTCATCCTGGCCGCCGCGGTGTTCCACAAAAACGGCTACGACG
>JADLBE010000064.1 GCA_020847915.1 Saprospiraceae bacterium
AGCCTGCCCAACAACGAACCCATACTTGTTGGAAAAGAAGCCATACGCAAAAGCCAGGAAGCACAATGGGCCAAATCCAAAGAAAAAAGGACCTACAAATTCGATGTTTTGGACGTGTTTGCCGAAGGCAACATGGTGGTCGAAGTGGGCAAATCAACGTACATGAACGATAAAGGCGCCGTTATCGGCAACGGCAAATACATGGTTTTGTACGAAAAACGCGACGGAAAATACATGGTCATCCGTGAAATGTACAACGACGACATGCCTGCCAAGAAGTAGGCTAAAATCCATTCAACCAATACGCCGCTTCATCAGCCAGTCCGGCTGCGGATCGTCGCCTACCCAAAACGTTTCAACGCCGAATATTTCGAAGCTGTTTTTTTCGTAAAACGCCACACTTCGCGGCGACAATTGCCAAACACTGAGCCATATCCACCGAAACCCGGAGGATATGGCTTCCTTGATGGAAAAATCCAAAAGTTGAGCTCCGATGCCCAGACTCTGGTGTTCAGGACCGACGTACACACGTTCGATTTGCAAAGCCGGACCGTCGAGTGGCTCGTAGGGTTGTTTGTTGTAATTAAGTTTCAGGTAAGCAGTCAGTTGGTTTTTATAAAAAACGAGGAAAAAACGGCTATCCTGCTCTTCCCACTCCGTTCGCAGTTTTGCCAAATCAAAATTTTCACGGCAATAGGTTTCGAACGGTTCCGGTTCGTTCATGTGTTGCCAGGCTACCCGGAAAGTGTGCTCGGCGAAATCTCGAAGCAGCGGAAGATCCTCCACTTCTACAGGTTTTATGTTCAGGTGATCATTCATTTGCGGCAAAAATAAGACAATGCTGTACATTCGCTTTCAATCCATCATTGACCATTAACCTGAAATTTACATACCGATGAAAAAACTACTGTTGCTTCCATTTGCAGCCTTGTTGCTGATCAGCTTTTGGGCGTTTGAACCCGCCAATGAAAACGACGCCATCAAAGCTGTTATTGAAAAAGAAACCTCGAGTTACCTCAACCGCGATTTGACCGCCTGGGCGACCTGTTTTGCGCAGGACGACAACACCATTTACATTGGCGCCATGCAGAGCGGCCCTTATTTTGTGGAAGGCTGGAAAAACCTTCAACAGGATGCTGAAACGGAAAAGGCGAAAAACCCCGGACCGTTTAAACACAAAATCACCCGCACAAACATGCGCATCAGCCAATGCGAAAAAATTGCTTTTGTTACTTTTGATCAAAGCGTGAGTTTCGACGGCGTACAGGGCACAACCGATTCCAAGGAAATCCGGTGCATGAAAAAGCTGAAAGGCAAATGGAAAATCGTTGCTTCGAGCTTTGCGGAAAAAAATACGACAGTTACACCCAGGCAATAAATTGAAATTAAAAAAGGCAGTTTAAAACCCATGCATTTTACGGTTCTTTACAAAACAGAAGCTATCTACATCGTTTTGGGCGTCTTCCTGGCCACCATGGCGATGACCTGGCTTGGGCACTATGCCGGCATTTATTTATCAAAAAAATCCAAAATTGACAAAAAGGACTCGGGAATAATCAGCTCCGGGTTGTTCGGATTGTTGGCATTTCTGCTGGGATTTACCTTCAGCATGTCGGCGGCCCGATTGGAAAAGAGCAGGTCCATCATTGCCGAAGAGGCCAACTGTATCGGAACGGCCATCCTGCGTTGCGATTTGTACAACGAACCCGACCGTTCGGCCATGCGCCAGGATTTCAGGGACTATCTTGAAGCGCGGTTGGATTATTTCAGCCATGGCGCCGATCCGGTCTACATTGATGCCGCCAACACCGCTGCCAAAGCCGCCGGAAATAAAATTTGGGCTCGGGTTACCAACCTATCACACGATCCAAAAATGCTGGTCGCTTCCAACCAAATGGTTGTGGCGCTTAATGCCATGTTCGACATCACGGTTACTCGCGACGTCAATTCGCAATCCATGGTACCCGATCCAATCATGTGGATGCTTTTTATCCTGACCGGTTTTGGCGGCTTTCTTGCCGGGTTTACAACCGACATTTTTACCCTGAAAAGCTGGATCATCATGACGCTGAATGCCTTCCTTACATCCCTGGTCATTTACATCATCATAGATCTTGACAGGCCCAAAAGCGGATTGATCACGACCAAAGCCAGCGACAAAGCCATGACGGATTTGCGTTCGCTGTTGAGTGAGAAATAATCAGCGCTGCATCAGCACTTTGGCGTAACCCAAGGCGTTCCCATCCATGTAAACCACCAGGAAATAAACGCCGGCCGGCAAACCATCGCGCGAAAAAGTAAACGACGGACCGTGGATGTGTTCCATGGTCCGTACTGTTTTCCCCTCAGCATCAACCAGCCTGGAAGTCAGGTGTTTATCTTCGGTGTTTGGAACATTCACCATGGCGGTGTGGATCATCGGATTGGGATATACCTGCAAAACTTCGTAAACGCGTTCCATGTCCGTAACTGAAGTCGATACCGGTGTGTACTGGCTGCAGGAATCGGCGCTGAAATTGAGTTTCAAAAACAGATCATCGAAGTAACTGTCGTTGTCGAGCCCGTTGGTACGTGTACCCATGATGATCATTTGTACATACCGTGTACCCGCAGGCACGGCCCAGTTGTCCTGCACCAAAGTCCACTCGCCGTTGACATAACTCGTGGTATCCGAATCGGCAATCAGGTCGTATTGGTTGTCGAGGAAACGAACTGCAAAAGAAGGCACGTCCGTCCCAAGGTAATCGCGCAATTGGCCACCGAATTTGGCCACCGCAATGCCCTGGTCAATTTCAGTTCCAAATGCGCTTACATCCACCGTTTGTTGCGCCGAACCAAACGCACTTTCCGTACAAAGGGCGCCTACGGCAAAATAGTATTCCCCGGCATAAGGCGTTGTTCCGGCGCACTGACCGTCCGTCAGCGATTCGATGACACCTGCCGTGGCGACCCAGTTGCTTGTGCTGTCTTCCGCACCGGTATTCACAAGCAAATTGGCGGTTTCCTGGGTTGTACCGGTGACAAACGGCGAAGGTGTAGACCAATCGCTCCATGCCAGACTTTTATCCCGAAAACGCACGCGCCAGCAATAATTGGACGCCGGTGTGAGGTCGGTTACACGTTCGTCGGTAAGGTCGTCGCCGGCTTGCAAGTCTACTTCAAAATACCAGTTTTCATATTGTTTCCACGAGTCCACAATGGGTTGGGAAAAATCGCCGCAGGTGGGCGCAACCTGCCATTGGGCAGCGCCGAAGCCGTCGTTGTCGGGATCGATAAAATTGTTCGTCTTGAGGATCAGGCAGTTGGGATTCACCGTGTCCAAAACCGTTGGGAAAATGGCAATAGGTTTGATGGGTTGGTTGTTGTTTTTTTTGATGGTTACCAGGTCTTCCAGCTTGTTGGGATGGATCACCGAGCCGTCGCCGATGCTGTAACGTTTGAGGGTAAAACGCGGATTTTCACCTGCTTCCACCTGCACGTAAACCCAGCCGTAAGTGTCTTCACTGATGTTGTATTCGGGATAATCTGTCTGTGCGTATTCGCCCCAGGAATCGATGTTGCCGCCGGCGGTGGCCACGTTCACCATGAGGTGGTTGTGGTCGCGCGATTGTCCGCGCGAGTACCCGTGTGTATGTCCGAAAAAGTGGATGCTGGGTTTGCCTGTAGCGGTGGAAAAGTTTTCAAGGCGTTCGATCACTTCTCCCGTATAATTGGTGTTGCCTGCGATCCAAAGTTCCGAGTGGTGCGGGTGGTGCAGCTGAGCAAACACAAAATCGATGTTTGGGTCGTTGGCGGCATCGGTGAGCACCGTATCCAGCCAGTTCAGTTGTGCCTGGATCTGGTAGGCGCCGTTGGAGTTGAGGCCGATGATGCGCACGTTGGAGTGGTCCTTGTACCACCAATGCTCCTCGTAACCCGGCGTTCCATTGTCAGGCAGGGTAAAATATTTGAAATAGGAAGGCGTATTGGCTTCGTGGTTGCCCAAAACCGGATACACCGGCACATAGGAAAACAACGGTTGGCCCGGATCAAAAAACGTTTGTTCCCATTGCAGGTAATCGTTGCCGTTGTCGACCAAATCGCCGGGAATAACCACCATTTGCAGGTTATCAGCCAGGTCGCCGGGAATGCTGTCGGAAAAATACTGCAACACACCGTTGTTGATCACCTGCGAAAACTTGGTCGGATTGGCGCCGTCGCGTTGCATGTCGCTCATGGCCACAATGCCCGTCGGGAACTCAGCCGAAGCCAGCGCAGGCGTTTGGAAATGGTACAAAGTCGATACGGTGGAGTCGGTGGCAACACGGTAATAATACCGTGTACCCGGCTGGAGTCCGCCCAGCCAAACGGTGTGGATTTTGCTCGTTCCGTTGCCCGTTACCGAGGCGCCGTTGGCCACCAGGCCCAATGTATCGGTGACGCCGTAACGCACTTCACTGGAGCCTCCCGTATTGGTTTCCCACACCACCACCATTTGGGTGGGTTCAGCGTGTTGCAGGAAAGGTTCCACAACGATGGTTTGCGCATGGAGGGAAAAGGCGGAAATGAAAAAAAGCAGCGGGAGTAGAGCTTTGGCCATGGCTTGTTGTTGTTGATCCGTCACAACTTTAAACTTTAAACTTTAAACTTTAAACTATTACGTCTGTATCACCCCCACATTAAACTTCTCCACCGGCGCATTGTTTGCCGCTTCGATGCCCATGGAAATCCAGCGGCGGGTATCTCGCGGGTCGATGATGGCGTCTACCCACAAACGGGCGGCGGCGTAGTATGGCGTGGTTTGGGTTTCGTACCGACTTTTGATTTTTTCAAACAGCTCCTTTTCACCTTCAGGATCGGGGGCGTGGCCTTTGTTTTTCAAAGTTTCCACCTGGATTTGCGTTAAAACCTTGGCGGCTTGTTCGCCACCCATCACGGCTATTTTGGCCGTAGGCCAGGCCACAATGAGGCGTGGGTCGTAGGCTTTGCCACACATCGCGTAATTGCCGGCACCGTAAGAGTTGCCCACCACCACGGTGAATTTGGGCACCGTACTGTTGGATACTGCATTCACCATTTTAGCGCCGTCCTTGATGATGCCGCCGTGTTCGGAACGTGTGCCGACCATAAATCCTGTGACGTCCTGCAGGAAAACCAGTGGAATTTTTTTCTGGTTGCAGTTCATGATGAAACGTGTGGCTTTGTCGGCCGAGTCGGAATAAATCACGCCTCCGAACTGGATTTCTCCCTTGGCGTTTTTCACCACCTGGCGGTTGTTGGCGACAATGCCCACAGCCCAGCCGTCGATGCGTGCATAAGCGCAGATGATGGTTTTGCCGTAATGTTCCTTGTATTGCGTGAGTTTGCCCTCATCCACGATGCGTTTGATCAGCTCGATGGATTCGTACGGTTTGGCGCCGCGTTCCGGAAAAATGGAAAACACATCTTCCGGATCGCCCAACGCAGGTTTGGATTCCACACGGTCAAATCCGGCGTTTTCGAAACGGCCGTATTTGTCGATGAGGTCTTTGATGGTATCCAGACAAACCTTGTCGTTGGGCATTTTGTAGTCGGTCACACCCGAAATTTCAGAGTGCGTTTTTGCTCCGCCCAGGGTTTCTTTGTCGGCTTCTTCACCGATGGCAGCTTTGACGAGGTACGGTCCGGCGAGAAACACCGAGCCGGTATTTTCCACAATGAGCGCTTCGTCGGACATGATGGGCAAATACGCGCCACCCGCCACACAAGAGCCCATGATGGCTGCAATTTGTGGGATGCCCATGCTGCTCATGCGGGCATTGTTGCGGAAAATACGTCCGAAATGTTCTTTGTCGGGAAAAATTTCGTCCTGCATGGGCAGGTACACGCCTGCGCTGTCGACCAGGTAAATGATCGGCAAACGGTTTTCCATGCTGATTTCCTGGGCGCGCAGGTTCTTTTTGCCCGTTATGGGAAACCATGCACCGGCCTTTACGGTGGCATCGTTGGCCACCACAATGCATTGGCGGCCGCGAACGTAACCAATCACCACGACCACACCACCTGCAGGACAACCACCGTGCTCCTCGTACATTTCATATCCTGCAAATGCGCCCATTTCAATTTGAGGCTTTCCGGGATCAAGCAGGTACTCGATACGCTCCCGGGCGCTCATCTTGCCTTCTTTGTGCAGTTTTTCAAGGCGTTTGTGGCCGCCACCTTCCGAGATTTTGTCCAGACGGCGGGTGAGCACACCCACAGCCAGTTTCATGGTGTCGGCGTTTTGTTCTTTTTCCAGGCTTATTTTATCGGTATTAGACATGGTTGGGCTTTTTTCGAAACGCGAAAGTAGGGCGAAAACAGTATTAAGTCGACAGTCAACAGTCGACAGTCTGTTATAAATTTATTACCCGACGGCTGTTGACTGTCGACTGTGGACTTAATTTTACCTTTGACTTCAACACAGTTGCCATGAAACATATAATTTACCTCTTTTTTCTTCTCCTTACAATTCCCATTTCCGCCCAACACCAGGAGTACGTTCCCGATCCCGATCCGGCTATCCAACAACGCATTGAAGACTGGAAAGACCTGAAATTCGGATTGCTTATGCATTGGGGTTCCTACAGCCAGTGGGGCATCGTGGAAAGCTGGAGCATTTGTCCGGAAGACCTGGGCTGGGCCTCTGCCGCACGCAAAAAAGGCGTTGCAGACAATTACCACGACTATGTTATTGCGTACGAAAACCTGCAAAAAACCTTCAATCCGACGCAATTCAACCCAACGCCCTGGGCTGAAGCGGCAAAATATGCCGGCATGAAATACGTGGTTTTTACCACCAAACACCACGACGGCTTTTGCATGTTCGACAGCAAATACACCGATTACAAAATTACCGGAGCTGCCAGTCCTTTCGCTTCCAACCCACGCAGCAACGTGACCAAAGAGATTTTCGACGCGTTCCGCAAACAAGGTTTTTGGACCGGCGCCTATTTTTCAAAACCCGACTGGCACAGCGATTTTTACTGGTGGAAACATTTCCCGCCGTCGGACCGGAACGTGAATTACAGCATCCAAAAACATCCGGAACAATGGGAAAAATTCGTGCAGTTTACCCACAACCAAATCGATGAACTTATGACCGACTATGGCAAAATGGACATCCTTTGGCTCGACGGCGGCTGGGTGCGCATCAAAACCGATGAGGAAGTGAAAGAACAACTGCTGGAGGTTTATGAAAACAGCCGCTACGCACGAAATCCGCAAAGTCAGGACATCCGCATGGCCGAAATGGTGCAAAAAGCCCGAGCCAAACAACCGGGCTTGATCGTTGTCGACCGGGCTGTACCTGGCGTTCACCAAAACTACCTCACCCCCGAGCAACATATCCCCGAAGAAGGACTACCCTACCCCTGGGAAACCTGCATGACGATGGCCGGCAGCTGGAGTTATACACCCAACGACCAATACAAACCCACCAACGAACTGATCGAAAAACTGGTCGACATCGTGAGCAAAGGTGGCAACTTTTTGCTCAACATCGGTCCTGGCCCAGACGGCACCCTGGCGCCCGACGCCTACGACCGCATGAAAGGCATCGGCGACTGGATAAAAGTGAACGGAGAAGCCATTTACGGGACACGCACCCACACGTCCTTCAACGATGGCGACAACGTGCGGTACACCCGTTCGAAAGACAACAAAACCCTGTATGTTTTCCTGTTTAATTTTCCGAAAGAAGACGTAGTGCTGACCAAAGCAATGTTGTCCAAAAATGCCAAAATAAGCATGCTGGGAAGTGGAAAAAACCTGAAATGGAAAACGACGGGACAAGGCGTATCCATCAGTTTGCCGGCTGAAATGGAAGCTTCAGAAAAACACGTTTGGGTACTGAAAATCAGCCAATAACATATTATTTCACCACGATCTCATCGGCGAATATCCAGCACGGATTGCCGTTGCAGGTATGCCACGACGGACAGGTTTTGGAGTTCACGGCGGTAACACGTACGAGCCGGGCGTTTATGGGTGTTTTAAGTGTACAAACCACATCCTGAACGGCTTTTTTTCCAGCAGGTACCAGGCTAATTTTCGTATTAAAAACCTCGGTGAACGCGACGCCGTCGGCACTTGTTTCCATGCGTACCTGCACCGGATAAAACACCCACGCTTCCTGGTCCTGCAGGAAGGAAACACGGATTTCAGAAACGGGTGTTTCACCGGAAACAGCAACGGTAGCCGACATGTCCTTGCCCTGAAAACCAAGCCAGTTGCTGCGGTAATCGGTTTCTCCAACGAGTCTGTCCGTGAGCACCATAGGATTCCCTTTGGCGTAGGTGTTCGAAGCGGGTTCGGCGAGCTGAATGGATGTGGAACGGGAATCGCGCGAGCGGCGGTATTTTTCAAGGTATTCCACGTATTGTTCGTGGTAAATGACAGGCGGCAGGTTTCGTTCGTGCAGGGTGACAAATCCAGCCTGTTTGCATTCCTCCACAAATTCGTGCAGTTCCATCACCAGAATGGCCGGTTTGTTGAGCAATGCAGTATCCTTTTTTACAATTTCGAGCAAGGCAAAATGCATGGGAATCCAGGCTTCACGGATGTGGCTGCGGTCCATGGAGGCGTAATCTCTGAGCCTTTTGTAGGCTTTGGAGTTTAAAAAAGCCGTATCGGAAATGAAGGGTTCGTTTTGAGGAATGTCGTAAATGCCAAGCTGGCTGCCGTTGCGTTTCAGCGATTCGGTGAGTTCGTGGATGTAGTCCCAAACAACCGTGTACAAGGAGCCGTAATAGCCTTTTCCAAAATCCACAAGAACGGAATCCATGTCTGTTTGCGGGTTCCACATCAGTTTGGCAAGCAGGTAAGCACGCATGTCGGAAAACTCCGAACGCACGCCGCCGCTGCCCTGTTCAAACATCATTTGCACCCTGTTTTGTTGAAAAAACTGCAAATTGGGTTGCAGGGTATGCCAGTTGGGAAACGGACTCACGTAACTGCGGAACTGCACCACATAATCCCAAATCATCAGGTTGCTGGTGAGCGCCGACCATTCACGCACGTCGCGGGCAAAATCCGGACAACCGTCTTCGATGGTTTTGCCCCGGCCACATTCGATGCTGCACAGGCAAATGTTGACGTTGGAAACCGGCGTGATGCCTTTGGGCGCCTGTCGTGTGTATTGGTACGCGAGGGTGGAAATGGTTATTTCGGGAAAAGCTGCGGCAACTTTATTTACAAATGCGATGAGGGTTCCTGAGGGTGAGTTGTAACGTTTGTCCGAGGCAGCGCAACGCGAACATTTGCAATAATCGTAATTGTCGTTTTGGCTCACCGACCAAAATTTCGCCTCCGGTTTTTCAGCTGTTTTTTGCCGAAGGCTTTTTACAACGATGTTTAAAACGGTATCGTTGGAAAGGCACAATTGTCCGGGCGAACGTTGGGCGCCGTTCCAGGAAAAGTACTCGGGATGTGTGTCGAAATACACATCAGCAGGACAAAGCTGCTCGAAAGTGTGTACAAACATACCCCATGCATCACTTTTTTGTTGTCTGGTTTTGAGTTTGTGCCATTTGGCCCATGAGGCGTCGAAGGCAGGTTCGTAGTGCAGTTCGCGGTACGGGAAAGCGGGTTTTACCGTGGTAGCTTGCAGTTGGGGCAACTGCAGGTTGGTGGTGTTCGGAATGACCAAATCGCGTGGACTGTAATAGCGGCAGCCCAGCCGTTCGAGCAAATCATACACGCCGTATTCCGCACCCATTTCGCCGTCGCCAGCGATGAAAAACGAGCCCTTGATGCCTTGAAGAAAATAGGCGTCGTCGGGCATTCCGGTTGGAAACGTGTATCCATAGGCCGACAAGGCAGGGTGATTGCCCACAAAAACGGGAGTTACTCCGGTGGGTTTGTCGTCTGTCATAAACACCTCGATTTTCCCGAGGGTAATTCTGGACAAATAATCCTGCAAAACGAAAGCGGCACGTTTGTCCGGTTCAGAAGGTGTTGACGCCAACCAAACGGTGGGTTGTTGGGAAAAAAGAGCCGTTTGAAAAAAAAGGTACAAGGCTAAAAAAACAGGTAGGCGTATCATGGTTTGGGCTTCAGAGAAAATAAAGGCTAATGTAAACAAGCTGCAAGTTTGTTTTTAAAACATGTTTGCACAACCGGTAAAAACAACGGAATCTTGTGCAAGCCAAAATGCCATGCCTGTAAAACTGCTCACGCCTTTTGATCCCGAACGGGAAAACCTGTACCTCGCTTTGCGGGAAAAAGAAGGTCGTGTGTGGTCCGATGAACAGGCACGCCTGCTGCCCCACCCTCCTGCCGGGAACCCATTTACTAAGGAATGGCGATTGCGCCGCGACACATATTGCCGCTACCGCAAATACCTGAAACATCGCTACGGTCGCATCCCGGTAAACATCCTCGACGTGGGTTGCGGAAACGGCTGGATGTCTGCTTTGCTGGCCTCTTCAGGCGCCGGTAACGTTTGGGGGCTCGACCTCAATTTGAAGGAACTGGAGCAGGCCGACCGCATTTTTGCGCAACCCAACCTGAAATTTATATACGCCGATGTGTTCAGCGCAAATTTGCCAAAGGCGTATTTTCATCAAATTACGTTGGCCGCTTCCGTGCAATATTTCCCCAATTTGACTTCATTGATGAGCAAATTGATGGGTTTGTTGCGTCCAGGCGGCGACATCCACATCCTGGACTCCCCTTTTTACACCGATGATGCTTCCAGAAAGGCAGCACGCGAGCGTTCCAAATTGTATTTTGAAAAAATGGGTTTCCCGGAAATGACTTTACGTTACCACCACCATTTGCGCGCCGACATCGAAGCGCTCGGCGGCCAAAACCTCAACGACACTTTGTGGCAACGCCTTCGGCAAAAAGCGGGATGGGCGGCGCCGTTTCCATGGTATCTTGTTAGCTGAAAGTGGAAAGCTGAAAGCTGAAAGTGGAAAGTGGAAAGTGGAAAGCACTGATTATCAATTACTTGAAATCAACATACTTTCAGCTTTCCACTTTCAGCTTTCAGCTAATCAATATACCGCTTCGTCAATCCATCGTAAAAATCGATGCGGCGATCCCTGAAAAACGGCCAGATGCGGCGCACGTCTTCGGTGCGTTGTTTGTCGATGTCGAGCACGATGTTTTCTTCCTGGTCGCTTGAAGCTTTGTACAGGATTTCGCCTTGCGGACCGGCCACGAAACTTTGTCCCCAAAACTGAATGCCGCCGGTTACGTCGGTCCAGTCGGGTTCGTGGCCTGTGCGGTTTACGGTGATTACCGGAAGTCCGTTGGCGACGGCGTGACCGCGTTGGATGGTGTACCAGGCGTCGTGCTGGCGGTTTTTCTCTTCCTGCGGATCGCTGCTTTCCCAACCGATGGCTGTGGGGTAAATCAGCATTTCGGCGCCGGCGAGGGCCATCAGGCGTGCGGCTTCGGGGTACCACTGGTCCCAGCACACCAAAACGCCCAGTTTGCCCACGGAGGTTTGAATGGGTTGAAACCCAAGATCACCGGGCGTAAAATAAAATTTTTCGTAGTAAGCCGGATCGTCGGGGATGTGCATTTTACGGTATTTACCGGCTATGGAACCATCTTTTTCAAAAACAACGGCGGTGTTGTGGTAAATGCCGGGTGCACGTTTTTCAAAAAGGGAGGACACCAGCACCACGCCGTTTTCGCGCGCAGCGCGGGAAAACACCTCCGTATCGGGTCCCGGGATGGGTTCGGCCATGTCGAACATACGCGTGTCTTCCGCCTGGCAAAAATAAATGCCACAATGCAACTCCTGGAGCACCACAAGTTGAGCGCCCTTTCGGGCACAATCGGCGATGCCATCGAGTGATTTTTGGATGTTGGCATTTTTATCGGGTGAGTTGGACTGTTGAACCAGGCCTACACGCAATGTTTTGGACATGTTGTTGGTTTATTATGTTGTTGGTTTCAAACAAAACCCATCCGCAACGGAAATGGGATAGCGCAAAGTTTTGGAAAGTTTGCCAACTTTCGCCTTTAAACAGGCTCTAAAAAAAACAGACCCTTGAAAATAAACGGAAATATGCGCCTACTGTTCGTATTGCTGCTGGCATTTGTTTTAAATTCAGCTTATGCCCAACGCATCATCAACGGTACCCTTACGGATGCCGTTACCGGTGAAAAGATCAAAGGTGCCACCATTACGGTTTCCAGCACCGGACAAAAAATAAAGGCCGACGACGAAGGGCGGTTCATCATTTCGTTGCCTTCCGACACTTCCCGCATCATCATCAGCGCTCCGGGCAAATCCGATCTGGCCATCAGACCGGGCAAAGCCGTCACCCTCGACCTGATGCTCGACCCGGCGATTGAATACGTACCCTCCGTCGTTCCCGTGCCCCCGTTTGTTCGGGCGGCATATCCTCCGCCGCACGGCGCCATGCCATTGCCCTCTTACGGCTGGCATTGGAAACCAGGCATCGTTCCCGACTCCCTTTTGTTCAGGCCGGGCATTGTAGATGATCCGGCGCAATTGCTGCAGGGCATCACACCGGGCTTGCTCGTATCCAAAGGAGGTACCGATCCGAATGAAAACTATGTGATGCGCAGTCGTGGCCTGTCGTCCATGATAGGCAACAACCAACCACAGGTGTGGATCGACGGCGTTCCTGCCGGCGATTTTTTCCTTTTGCGCAGCGAAGACATAGCCTCCATACGTGTTTTGCGCAGTGCTGCAGAAACGGCACTTTACGGACCGGGTGCAGCGGCTGGTG
>JADLBE010000065.1 GCA_020847915.1 Saprospiraceae bacterium
CCACCATTTGTGGTGCCTTGCTGGTAACGGGCAAAAAAAACGAAATCATCAGTCTGCAACGGCTCGATGCCAACGTGGCCGAACGTTCGCCACGCCAGATTTTCGCCAAAGTCCCCGGTGTGTTTGTTTACGACATGGACGGCACGGGCAACCAGATCAACATCGCCACCCGCGGCCTTGATCCGCACCGGGGCTGGGAATTCAACATCCGCCAAAACGGCGTCATCGTGAACTCCGACCTTTACGGTTACCCCGCCAGCCATTACGCCCTGCCCATGGAAGCTGTAAGCCGCATCGAACTTGTGCGCGGTACGGGATCTTTGCAATACGGCGCACAATTCGGCGGCTTGCTGAACTACGTGACCAAACAACCCGACACCACGAAGGCTTTTAATTTTGAAAGCCAAAACACCGCAGGTTCGTTTGGATTGCTGAGCACCTACAACGCCGTGGGCGGAAAAGTGGGCAAACTTCAGTACTACGGGTATTTCAGTCTGCGGAAAAACGACGGTTACCGCGACAATGCCGGTACGGACTACGACGCGCAAGGCGTGATGCTGCGTTACGAAGCCACCAAAAATTTCGTTTTGAAAGCCGAATTTTCGCGTTCAAACTACCTGTACCAAATTCCTGGACCGCTTACCGACAGCATGTTCGCCGCCCAACCTACCCTGGCCACACGAAGCCGCAACTATTTCAACCCTGAAATTTACGTGCCTTCCCTCAGCGCCGAATGGCGCCTGAACAGCAATACCCGCATGCAACTTTTGGTGTCGGCCCTGCTCGGCAACCGCAACAGCGTGCAGTTCGACCGTCCGGCCAACGTGCCCGACGCCATCAACCCGGCCACCGGTACGTATGCCCAACGGCAGGTCGACATCGACAATTTCAACTCCTACACCACCGAATACCGCATTTTACACAACTACAATCTGCGCAACAAAACGGCCATCCTCGCCGCCGGTTTTCAATACATCAACAACGATTTGCACCGCCGGCAATTGGGCAAAGGCACTACGGGGACCGATTACGACCTCAGCATCGATTCCACCGGTTGGGGCCGCGATTTGCATTTTAAAACCCAAAACATCGCCTTTTTTGCAGAAAACACGTTCAATCTTACGTCACGCCTGAGCACAGGCGTGGGTGTGCGTGTGGAAAACGGCGGCTCAAAAATGTCGGGCATCATCCGGGCGGTACCGCCCGGAAACATACCCACGGAAATTGAACACCAGTTTCCCCTGTTTGGCCTCACCGCCGGATACAAAATCAACGAAACCCAAAACCTGTACGCCGGCTGGACACAAGCGTACCGGCCGGTGTTGTTCAAAGACATCATACCGGCCACGCCTTACGACCTTGTGGACCCCGACATGAAAGACGCCAACGGTTACAACGGGGAGTTGGGTTACCGGGGCAACCACGGTGGTTTGCAGTGGGATGTGAACGTATTTTACCTGCAATACAACGACCGTCCGGGCAGCCTTACCACCGAACGCAACGATACGGTGTACATCCTGCGCACCAACATCGGCGATTCGTACACCTACGGTTTGGAATGTTACGTGGAGTACGGTTTTGCGCTTGGTCACAGAACCCGTTTGTCAGCCTTCACATCTACCTCGGTCATGGAGGCACGGTACCAAAACGGCGCCTTGCGCACCGGCCAGGAAAACACCGACATCAGCGGCAACCGCGTGGAAAGCGCTCCAACCCTCATCAGCCGCAACGGCATCACCCTGCGTCACAGGGAACACAGCTTTTCCATTTTGTACAGCTACACCGGCGAAACCTATGCCGACGCACTCAATACCGAAAAACCTTCGGCGAGCGGCTCGGTGGGTTTGGTGCCCGCTTACCACCTGATGGACCTGAACGCTACGTTGTTCCTGACGAACAACCTTTCCTGCCGTCTGAGCGTGAACAATCTGTTTGACACCTCGTATTTCACCAAACGCCCCCAGTTTTACCCCGGCCCGGGCGTGTGGTCGAGCGATGGAAGAAGCGCAAATGTGACGTTGGTTGTACGCTTGTAGGATTTATCTTTGCGCCCATGAATCGATTGGGTTACCTTTTCCTGCGCGGTCTCGCCGATGTTTTTCGTCTGATACCGTTTCCTGTTTTGTACGTTTTGTCCGACGTATTTGCATTCGTACTGCAACATGTGGTGGGTTACCGCCGCAAGGTGATGGACGACAACCTGGCGCTTGCTTTTCCGGAAAAAACCGAAGAAGAACGCCGGCGCATCAGAAACAAAGCGTATCGAAACATCACCGACATCATCCTGGAAACCATGAAAGGATTTACGATGTCGATAAAAGCCACCGAACGTCGCTGCAAGGTTTTAAACCCTGAAGTACCCAACAAATATTTGGGCAACGGACAGTCGATCATGCTTGGCGGCAGCCATTTCAACTGTTGGGAATGGACGGGCATTGCCATGCCGCCTGCACTCAAAGGCACCGTGGTAACGGCGTTTAAAGCCGTAAAAAACCCTTTTGTAGACGAATATTACAACGCAAAAAGGTCGAAAAGCGGCATGGTGATGGTGAACATGAACGAGACCTACCCGGCCATGCGCAAACTCAGCGACAAGACCTGCTGTTTCATTTTGCTTTCCGACCAGTCGCCCTCCAACCGCAAAAGTGCCCATTGGGTCGATTTTTTCGGCGTCGATACGGCTTTTTTGCCCGGACTTGATTTTCTTGCCCGCCGTTTCCAGTATCCGGCCGTTTATTACGACGTAAAACGGGTGCGCCGCGGTTATTATGAAGTGACGTACACGGACATTTGCAGCGACACTTCGAAAATTTCCGAAGGCGACATCACCCGTGCTTATGCCGATCTTTTGGAAAAAACCATCCGCCAACAACCTGAAAACTGGCTTTGGAGCCACAAACGCTGGAAAATGTCGCGTAACGAGCCTGTTTAAATCTACTTTTTATGAAATTTTGGCCCACCCTTTTGCTGCTTGTTTGTAACGGTCTCGCATGGGGCCAAAATACCCGACCGCTCGACCACGCCGACATTGCCCGCTGGCGCAAGATCGAAAACCGGCAACTCAGCAACGACGGAAAATGGGTGGCCTACACGCTCGCGCCCACCACCGAAGGCGACGCTGTGTTGTGCCTCTGGAACGCAGCAACCAACACAACCCAACGTTTCGAACGCGCTTCGGGCGGCCGGTTCAGCGCCGACAACCAACACCTCCTCTTTACCCTAAAACCCCACCTCGATACGCTTAAGGCACAACGCCGGCGCAAGGTGAAAGACGACGACCTGCCCAAGGACACGCTTGCTGTGTTGCACCTTGCGAGCGGGCGTTTGGAAAAAATGGCAAGGGTAAAAAATTTCACCGTGCCGGAAAAATGGGACGGTTTGATTTTGGCCCAACTCGAACCGTTTAAAACCGTAAAAGACACCTCTA
>JADLBE010000066.1 GCA_020847915.1 Saprospiraceae bacterium
GCATGGTGGGCCCTGTTCATCCAGCGCAGGTCTTCGTCGTTGAACGATTGAATACCGATGCTCAGGCGGTTCACGGGGGTGTAGTTGCGCAGGTCGGAGAGTTTGGCTTCGCTCAGGTCGTCCGGATTGGCCTCCAGGGTTACTTCAGCATCGGGCGCCACGTTGTGCAGCCGGTAAATGGTTTCAAAAAGTGTCACCATTTCACTGGTTTCCAGCAACGATGGGGTACCTCCGCCGAAATAAACGGAGGTAAGCTGCACGCCGCCGAGGTAGTCTTTTTGCAACTCAAGTTCACGCACCAGCGCTTCCACCATGGCGTCTTTGTTTTTGAGCACCGTGGAAAAATGGAAATCGCAATAATGGCAGGCCTGCTTGCAAAAAGGGATGTGAAGGTAAAGTCCGGGCATGTGCGAAAGATAAGGGTTCCTGTCAGGATACCGACTTGAAATCAGCCGCCAGGCTTTCGTACGCCTCCTTGTTTATTGGTCGGTTTCCGTACCAAACTTCCTCGTACCGTAGGGTTAATTTCCGGAAAATGGCAATGTCGCGGTGTCCGCGCAGCTCTCGCAGGTAGTCGCGGTTGGTTTTTTCCATCGACAAGGTGAGGTGGTTGCTCAGCGCGAGTTTTTTGATCATTTGTAAAAAATGGATACGTACGGCAAGCATTAAATTGCCGGCAGCAAGGGCCTCGCGGAGCCACACGTCGAGGTCGCTGTCCAGGAGGTATTCTTCCAGGTTGTCTGATTCGATCGACACATCATTGCGGCGTACTTTGTTGTTTTTAGGCGCCTGCAACATGCGGTATATGCCGTACGCAATGCCTGCCAATGCTATGATGATGGCCAGTACCTGGAACATTTTGCCCCACCAGGCGGCTGCAATATTCCATGAGTCCATGTTGGGCGCCATCCGACGGGTAGGCGCCTCTTCTTCTTCCTCCTCCACTTTGTCGGCGCTGTAATCGAGTCCTCCCGACGCTTTTTTCCAAATTTGTTCGTCGATGGGGCGTGGTTCAACAGCGGGTGGAGGTTGGTAAGCTGGAAGCTCAACTACTTGTTCCGAGTATTCATCGTAATTGGTTTCCTCGAACGCTCCGTCGTCGACAAACACCGTATCCTCCTGAGCGTCAAGCGATGGCGCACAGAGGAACAACCCTAAAATAAAAATATAATTTCGTACAGTCATACGTTTACTCCCTTGCCAGTCCCCGGATTTTGCCCGAACGTCCGATTTTTTCAATGTTGCTGCGCAAACCGGCCGCGTCTTTGACTTCTTTTTGTGAAAAATACATCAGGCTTCCGCCCAAAACAAACACCAAAAAACTGAAGTACAACAGCAACGAAGCCACGCCTGCGGTTACAGCCGTTACAAAAGTACGCATGTTGTCCTCTCCCGGCGGTACAAGCCAGCTGAAAAACTTAAGTACGATGTCCCAAACCTGGGAATCAAGGAACAAAAACAACAACAGGGCAAGGTTCACAACCAAAAAGCCAAGGATCAAACCAAGTCCCCAGGGCATCAGACTGAGTGTACGACCCAGGGCCCGGAGCGGATTTCCGGTTTCAAAATACATCACCGCACACCACATCGACAACATGGGACAAACCAGTATGCCTATGGTCCAACCCAATATGCCGGGTTCGATGTTGAGTTGCAGGAAAAACAAAGGCATGGGCAACAACAAGGCCATCAAAACACCAAATTCCTGAATCGGTGTGCGCTGAATCCTTTGTTCCGGCGTTTGTTCCGCCGTCAGGGCCTTGTAAGCGCTGCGTGCCATAAAAACAAACAACACCATTTGCAGGGGCAGCAGGAAACTCATTTTTTCAAAACCGAAAAAATCAGCCGACGCAGTCAATACGCCGAGGGTATTCTCCGGGAAAAAGAACGTATCAGCCACTTTGGCCTGTGAAAAACCAAAAGCCAGTAATCCAAAAACCACACTCGACACAACAACTGCGCCCAGCGTAAGTCCCATGCGACGGCGGATGATGGTAAACGCGTCGGACAAAATTTCACCCGACGATTTGATGGCAGCAAAATCAACCACCTGCTCGCGGCTGGGCGGCAGGGTTTTGTCGGTGGAAAGCTGCGCCAATTGCCCACTTTTGGCAACATGCCAGGGCAACCACACAAAATACCACAGGACCAAAGCAAAAGATGCAAGGATAAACATGAGCCGGAGCACCCATGGCGTTTCGGTAAAACGGGTAAAAAAGCCCTCAAAAAAAGCCGCCAGCAAAAACATGGGGATAAGTCCGATGAACAGTTTTAAGCCCCTGCGCATGGTGATCTGAAACGCCTGCACCCGTGTGTACGTGCCCGGAAAAAGCAAACCAGATCCGGCCGTAAGCCCGGCGCCTCCTGCCAGTATGATGGCCGATATTTCCAGGGTGCCGTGGATCCAAATGGTGAGGAAGGAATCCCAAAACAACCCCCTTTCAATGAAAAAATACTGAAATGCACCCACCATGATGCCGTTGTACAACAGCATAAAAAGGGTGCCTATGGATGCCAAAACACCAAGAATGGCGGTTTGAAAGGCTACAAAAAGGTTGTTAAGGGCAATGCCGACCGTCATGCCGAGCGGACCATGCTGTTTGTACACAGCCATGGGGTCGCCTTTTTCGATGTTTTCAAGGGTCATGTCTACGTAGCCGCCACCCAAAATCACCCGAGCAAACTCCGGATCAATGATGCTCGATACCACCCCGATGCCCAGGGCAAGTACAAAAACCGCCAGTGCCAGTTGCATGGCCTGCCGCGATTCCCACATCAGTCCCGGCAATTCCAACCGCCAAAACTGCCACAAACGGCCCACCGGAAATTTCCTTCCCCGGTAAATGTTGTGAAAAACACGCTGCGCCAAACTGTTGAGGTACATACGTACCGAACGGTTGGGATAAAACGTGCGGGCATACGAAAGATCGTCGGTGATCTGGATGAACAAATCGTTGAGCTTCTCAGGGTCCCGCCGGTCCTCCTGCAGCATCGATTCGAATTCCCGCCATTTTTCGCGGTTCTGTTCAATGAATTTCGTTTCTTTCATACTGTCTTAACCCGGATTTTTGGGATTTTGGGGATGGGGATTTTGTTGGGATTGAGGGATTAGGAAGATTGGATTGGATCTTTATGGATTGGATTGGGTAAAGATATTGGGATTGGGAAGATTGGATTGGATTTTTTAAAAGGATTCGCAACACGCTCCTAATCTTTTTAATCAATAAAAATCCAATCCAAAAAAATCCAATCCCATCCATCCCAATCCTTAAATCCCATTAAAATCCCCATCCCCAAAATCCCAAAAATCCGGGTTAAGACAGTTAGAATACCGCCCGCACCTGCGCCCTGCCCGTGTGAATCATCCTCGTCTCCCCTGTTTTCCGGCCTTCGTAGTTCAAACTGAGTTGGAAAAATTTCGACAACTGGCGGTCCAGACTAAACCCCCACAGATAGTTGCGGCCGTCTTGCAAACCTTCCAGCATGGCAAAAGCCACAGCGCTGTTTTGGTCGCCGGAGTACCGGATGTCTGCATAGGTGAACCGGGCGCGCAGGGAAGTCGCAGCCCGGAATCCGCGGTCGTTGGCCTGGGACTGCGGGTTCCAGGTCATTTCAAGGTTCCAGCTGTTTTGTTGGGCGGTTTCTTTTTCGCCAAGGGCGTTTTTGCTGTCACGAAAAGTCAGTTGAGCAACCGTGCGGAAACTGCGCAGGGGCAACCACGTCAGTTTGGGACCTGCCGACCAGTAACCGATGTCGTAATCGCGCGTGGCAAAAGCTTCGTTGTCGCTGCTGCGTTCGCCGCGCACCACATCGGCCTCGGCGCTCCATTGTTTGGCCAAATTGAGGCGTCCGTGCAGGGTGTAATCGAGCAAGCGCCGGCTTTCAAATCCCGTGGTGAGCAACACCCGACTGCGGTTGTCGCCCTGGGCCAAAGAGGCATCCCAGGCCGGATCGGCGCGGTTTATAAAAAGTACGTTGCGCAAGGTGGTGTTCAAAGTCACCAATGCAGAATCAGGTATGTCGTTGTCGAAAGGGTTCCAGGGCTGCACGGCATCGTTGCCGTTGAAGGTGCGGCGGTTGATTTGCCACGTATTTTGCGTAGCAAACCTGCGCAGCAGTTTTTGTGCGCCGTTGGTGGGCCGGATCCAGATCAAACGGGGCTCTAAACGCAGGTTTTGGTTAAAAACCAGGTTGTTGGTGCGCACGTAATCGGGCGTGGTCACCGCCACGCGGATGTAACTGGCCTGGTCCTGAAACACCGCAATTTCCATTTCGTCCACCTGCAACACGCTGTCCTGGTTGCGGTCGATCCAGGTGTATTGTCCTTCCCCGGGATTGACGGGCAGGTAACTGAACTCCACACGTGGACTCTGGCCCGAGCCTATTTCGTAACCGCTGGTGAAACTCAGGGCATTTTTCCAAAGCGACAAATTGTAATCCAAACGCCCCAGGTACGTCTCCTGGGCATCCAGGGTGGTCAGTTCCGGGTCGTTGATGCCCAAACGGCGGTATGTAATGTTCCACAGCAGGTTTTGGCGTGCGGCGTTCGGACGATCACGGGCCGTCCAGGCGCCGTTGATGTTGAGTTCGTCGCCGGTAGTGTTTTGAACAAACATGTTTTCCGTAGGAAAAAAATCGAGGCGGCGCGAGGC
>JADLBE010000067.1 GCA_020847915.1 Saprospiraceae bacterium
GCAAGGCTTCGGACAAATCGCCCTCGCCCGCCAGCCAAAGCTGCACACCTTCGAGCCTGGTCATGGCCTCCAGCAAAGCCTCTATACCTCTGCCGGCATTCAAAGCGCCCTGGTAAAGCAACATGCGTGGCTGCTGGTCGTGGCGTGGAGGTTTCACATCCGTTCGTTTCACGGGCACGTTGCGCACCACAGCGAACGGGATGCCGTATTTTTTGGAAAACAACGCCGCCAGCGCCGGGCCCACCGTGTATGCGTGTTTGTACATCGGTAAAAACAACCGTGCCACGCCGCGCCAGAAAAATTGTACAAACCTACGTCCCTGTACCTCAGGCACTTCTTCAAAATATTCGTGCGCATCAAACACGCGTTTTTTTCTCCTTAAAAAAGCAGCCAAACCACCTCCAGGAAGCGTATCCAAATCTACCGTGCCCAAAGCGTCGTAACGTGCCGTGAGCAGGAACAAAAACAAACGCAGGTTGTATTCGGCGTAAAACAAAAAACCTTTCAGAAACCAGCAATGCAACCTTTTTTGATCAAAGGACTGTTTTTCCAACGGCTTGCTTTTGGGCAATTGCCGCCCCACCAGCGTTACAACATGCCCTGCCTCCACGAGTGTTGAAGCGATGCGTTGCATGCGCTGGTCGTAGGTAAGGTCGTTGGTCACCGTCAGGATGATCCTCATGACGGTCGTATGAAGTATTGCAGGTTTTTGTACACCAGGTCCACCGGCAAACCCATCACATTGGCATACGTGCCTTCGATGCGCTGAATTTTACACAACCCGATCCATTCCTGCACCCCATAAGCGCCTGCTTTGTCGAAAGGTTTGCAGGTTCGGATGTAGTAGTCTATTTCCTGGTCGGTGAGTTCATCGAACCAAACATCAGAAATGCCCGAGAACGAACGCTCCTGCTCGCGGCCCAGCAGACACACTCCGGTCACCACCCGGTGTTTTTGTCCGGAAAGGGTGCGTATCATGCCAAATGCTTCGTCGTAATCGGCCGGTTTGTTGTAAATCACGCCATCGTGGATCACCACCGAGTCGGCGGAAAGGATGATTTCATCGTGTTTGATCAGGTCGGTGGCGGCCAGTGCTTTGCGGCGGGCCAGGTACTCGGCAACTTCCTCAACAGGCATGTCGTCCGGGAAATCCTCCGGCACATCGATGTTGTGTACGGAAAAGACAAACCCGGCTTCGCGCAGGAGTTGGTTGCGGCGCGGACTTTTGGAAGCAAGGATGATTGGACGGTCGGGAAACATCATATTTTTAAAAAAGAGGTCTTAACAACAATACCATACCAGCAAGCATAAGTATTTTGATGATCAGACTGGCGTGGGAAAAGTGTTTTTTTGAACGGGCGCGAAGCAGCAACATGCTGCCTGCAAGCGACGGTAAAAGTAAAAAAACAACGCCGGATGCCACTTGCAGCAAGTTGGCGCCGGTTTCAAACCAAAAATACAGCAGGATAACGATCAGCATTGCCACACTGATGCCTGTCACGGCGGCAGGTTTTTTGGCGTAGCCCAAACCACGCAAAACCGGCAGGGTATGGCAGCCGCAGGCGGCATCGCCTTCAAAATCCTCAAGGTCTTTCACCTGCTCGCGCCAAAGATTGGTCACAAACGCAAACATGGCGTACATCCAAACCAAACTCACCGCTTCCTGCAGGGCAACGGGCTGCTTTAAACTGCTCAGCAACAGGGGCCGTCCTTCGGGCAACAAGCACAACAAAGGCACCACACCACACAACAGTGCAACCAACAAGTTGCCAAACAACGGTGTGCATTTGATTTGCCAGGCGTATAAAAAAAGCAAAGTGGAAACCAGTGGAAAAACCCACAGTGGCCAAACCATGCCGGGAATGGAAAGTGCCAAATAAAGCGCGATGCTCAAGGCGAAAACGCCTATGGTAGCTGCCAAATACAAAAACAACAACCCGTTTGGCCCTAAAAACCTTCCCGTCACACTGCGTTTTTTACCCTTGTTGATGGCGTCGATTTCCACATCGTAAAAATCATTGATCCAATACCCCGCAAGGGTGGTCAGCACGGTGGCCGCAGCGAGTAACCCAAAACTGCGCTCCGTAAGTACAGGTATACCTCCCGCTTTCAATATGGCCGGCCGCAACACCAGCCAATACGGCAGCCCAAGTGTCGCCAAAACCATGAAGAGGTTCGGAAGTCTTAAAAGACGGAAGAAATACATTGCATAAATGTAATGTGCGAAACCGTTTGAATGACGAAATACGAAATACGATTTTTGAAATTAGAATTTGATTTACAGGATTATTAGTCGACAGTCAACAGTCGACAGTCCAAACCAAAGCTTGACTGTCGACTGTTGACTTCCGACTAATAATCCTGTAAATCCAAATCAAAAATCAACAATCATGTAATCATCATTCGTCTATCAAACGACTTCGCACTTCGGACTTCGGACTAATATTTCGGCCACTTCTCCTGCAGCTTCAGCACTTTTTCCACCACGTCGCGCACACAGCCGTGTCCGCCAGCGAGGGGCGATACGTAATCGACAACGGCCAGGACCTCGGGCACAGCGTCTGCCGGAGCGCAGGCGAGGCCAACTTTGCGCAAAACCGGCAGGTCGGGCAAATCGTCGCCCATGTAACAGATGTGCATGGCCGAAAGTCCGGTGCGTTGCAAAAAAGCCGTAAACGCTTCACCTTTTTCCTGAATGTTGGAGTAGTATTCGGTTACCCCGAGGTCGATGAACCTTTTCCGGGTACCTTCCGAACGGCCGCCGGTGATGATGGCTACGGGCAATCCGGCGCGGATGGCCCATTTAACCACCTGACCGTCGCGTACGTTCATGGTGCGCAACATTTCGCCTACTTCGGTGACCTGTATGGTGTTGTCGGTAAAAACGCCGTCAACATCAAACACAAAGCCACGAACGGACTTCATTTTGTCGAACAGGTTCACCAGTTCGAGTGCGCCGGCGCCTTCGGGCAAATTGCTGCCCGCAGACGGAACTATCGGTTGTTGGCTCTCCATTCGTATACCCATTTGGCCTGGATTTGCTCCAGGTGGCCTTCGTTGCTTTCTTCGCGTTTGCCTTCAAAATTCGGGATCTCCAGGATCCAGTCCAGCAGTTCCGTGAAACGCACACGGTAAATTTTACTTTCATCGAATTCGGCGCCGAAACGTTCGTAAAGTTTCATGGCCACATCTTCGTGGTCGGCCCATTCGATGGGCATGTTGTCAAATTCGTGAAACGGCATCAGGATTTATGGATTTAGATGATTCACAGGATAATTGTCTGAATCAGGATTTACAGGATTTTAGGATTTACAGGATTTTGTTTGTCTGAATCAGGATTTACTGGATTTTAGGATTTACAGGATTTTGGTTTGAAGTAAGTATTGATTCAACCGTTTCCGGAAACAAAATCCTGTACATCCTAAAATCTAGTAAATCCTGATTCAGACAATTAATCCTTTAAATCCTGGAAATCCTGATCAGTGTTCGTGGCCGATGATGGAGCTCTGGTCCGGAATGGTCACCGTAATCTCGGCATTTTCATCGAGAATAACACATTGACAACCCAAACGGCTCTCGAGTCTTGGGTTGGTGGCGCGGTCGATGAAGTCTTCTTCCTTGTCGGAAATTTCTTCCAGGAAATCTTCACCCGACTCAATGTACACATGGCACGTGGAGCAGGCACATACGCCGCCGCAGTTGTGGTTGAGGTGTACGTCGTAATCTTCGGTGATTTCCAGAATGGATTGATCCAAAAAATTGCCGGTGACGGTTTTTTCGGGTATTTTTTTGTCCTCAAAAAGGAATCGTATGGTAGCCATGGCTGTAGTGATGCTTGATTTGCGGAAAAAAACGGAAACCCCGTTCGTTTCGCCGCAAAGGTAACTTTAGACAGGCTCTAAACAAACAAGCGTCGAAGGTGTTCGAAAAAAAGGTGAGAGCATGCTCCATAACCCTCGTTTTTGCGAATGTGGAAAAAAAAATGTATTTTTCGGCAACATAAACCCTTTTTTTGCGGTACCCAATACGGGAATTTACCCCACAACGCAGCTCGAGCAGGCACCTATGTATTTTGGAACCCATCAATCACAGCCACCACACGAAACGCCGGAGTTCAAACGCTGGAAATTTCGGGAGGTAAAAATCTATTCCTCCACGGAGTGGCTTGCCGACAATAAGAAAAAGTACCGTCAGGTTTTCGACAAACACGAAACAACCTACATCTACGCCGAACTTTCGTTTTACAACAAGTATTACGACATCGAGGATTGGGAAGTAAACGTGGAATTGCGCTGTTACATGATGAAAAAACAGCGCAAGGAAGTGTGTGTCCTGCCGTTTCGCCGCAAAGTGAGCAAATACGACCCGGTAGGTTACATCCGCGAAGGGTGGGGCAACAAACAGGAAGGCGTGTTTTGGAAAAAAGGCGCCTACTACTGGGAAGCCTGGATCGAAGGTGAAAAAGTCGCCACCCAATATTTTTACGTCGAGGACGGCGGCCGACCGGTCACCAAAATCGACAATCCCTATTGCAACATCGCGTCCCTTCGAATGTACGAAGGCCCCTACGACGATACGCCCGAGTTTGAACGCCTCTACCTGCGACGGTTCAACAGCGAAGAAACACGTTACATCTATGCCGAAGTAGTGCTCAAAAACATCCTTTTGAGCAAACAATGGCAATGCGAACTTTTCATCAAATTTTACAACGACGCCCGCGAACTCAAAGGTCAGGTGGTACGCCTGCACCGCGTGGAAAAAGGCGACGACTGTGTGAAAATAACGGCCGGCTGGGGCAGCAATGTGAAAGGTTCGTGGCGCAACGACCGCTATACGGCCGAAATCGTGTTTATGGACCAGCTCCTGGCCGTCATGCCTTTTGAAGTTGGGGCAGACTGGGAAGAAGGCATCAACGGTGTGTGGCTGCCCGACAAAGGACAACATATTCTGCTCACGCCTGAGGAAGAAGACAACGAGAGTTTCGAAGAGGTTTTGGTCAAACTCGACGCCCTCATAGGACTCAACGAGA
>JADLBE010000068.1 GCA_020847915.1 Saprospiraceae bacterium
GGTGGTGGGGCCTGGCTTTAAGTAAGATCCTAAACCCATGATCTTCTTGTTACTTGCAACTTGCCTGCCACTTGCTACTTGCAACTTGGCACTTGTTTCTTGCCACTTGCCACTTTTTACTTGCAACCTACTCTCCCATGCGTCAACTCTACACCTTTCAGGCATACCTTTTTTACCTGATGTTGTTCCTTTTGCCTGCGGCATCAAACGCCCAGGAAAACAGCAACAACACTTTCCGCGCGGTCGACAGCGCCGTTCCTGCACGCGCCAACAAGGAACTTCAGGTGTATTGTTATTTCTACACCCAGGGCGTAGCGGCCAACTGGTTTCCCAAAAACGACTTCCTGAAAGGCCAGATCGTGGGCCGTTTGTACGGCGCCAACACCACCACAACTTCGGACTCCCTCACGGCTTATTACGCCGAACAACGCGCCATTCCGTTTTTCGTTTACCAGCCCAAAATATTCGACGGCAAAGCCACCCTGCGCGCCTCGTTTGAAATTGACTGGACCTGGGGCGACGCGGCCTATGGCTCGGGCGGCAACTTCGGTTCGGCCATCTCGGCAGACCAGGTGAACCTGCAAACCCAAAACCTGGAAATGGAATACCGCCCGGCGAAGTACTGGTCGGTCAATATCGGTCTGCAACGCCTTTACGATACCCCACACGACCTGTACCGCACGCTTTTTGACAAATTCGCGACCACGGGTTACCGTCTCGCGTATTGGGGAACCGACGGCGTGGGCATCAGTGTGCGCCGCGAAAGCGACTACACCAAACTCAAAGCCGGTTATTACAAACTGTACGAAAACAACGTGGAGTTGAAAGATGACGTCACGTTGGTAGAACTTACCGGACAACAAAACCTCGGCGATACCTGGAATGTGGGCGCTTCCGCTTATTGGGTGAGCGACAACTCCTCGGGCAAAGGCGGCGTGAGCATCCTTGGTCAGGGCCTCCCCAGCATCCTTACCAGCTACAACGGCGCTTACCGTTTCCCGCTCGGCGCCGATCCTTACCGGGCCGACATCGTTTGGCTCGGTGGCTTTTTCAGCCGCAACGAAGACTTTATGCGCGACCGGTTTTTGCTCTCCGGTTTTGTGAACTACAACCTGGGAACCGTGGAACAACGCCCGGAAAGTGGCGGCAGCTACCGCAAAACCGTCGACATCAGCGGGCTGAGCGCCAACCTGCGCGGCGGCTACCGCTACGGACAAACACCGGGCGACGCCATCACCGCAGACGTTATTTTTACTACCGGCGACTCCGACGGACTTGCCGACGGCACCTACAACGGCGTCATCACAGGTAACACCTGGGGCACACCGGCAGGCATCTACATCGGTCACGGTGGCTACATGTTGTTTCCGCATGGCAACGTTGTAAACCGTTACGTTTCGGCCGTAAGCGACATTTCCAACATCGGATACGGCATCGCCGGTGGTACGTTGAACCTGGCGAAGGACATCATTCCCAACAAATTGCACAGTAAAATCGGCACCGCTTTTGCCTTTTCGCCGGTGGCGCCCAATGGCGGCGGCAACGTACTGGGTGTTGAAGGCAATGCCAAAGTAGTTTACGATCTGGGCGCATTTATGAGCATCGAAGGCCACGCAGCCTACCTTTCGCAAGGCGATTTTTTCGACGCACCCAGCGTGAATGGTGACTCGGCCACCCGACCAACCAATCCGTGGATCGCTTTCCTTTGCTTTCGCTGGTTAATCTTCTGATCCGATCAGGATTTACAGGATTTGATTACTTGATTTCAATGGATTATTAAAAGCCTGACCTGGCAAAAAAATGCTGCATTTTATGAAATACGTTGCCGGACTTTTTCTGCTTCTTTTCCTTCAAGCCTGTGCCATGCAACGCACGCCCGCCCCTATGCAAACGTTTGAAGATATCAAATACCCCTTCGAAACGAGCAAACTTACCTTGCCAGACGGCAACAAGATTGCCTATGTGGATGAAGGCAGCGGAACACAAACCATCCTGTTCATCCACGGTCTGGGCAGCTATTTGCCGGCCTGGAAAAACACCATCGAAGGCTTGCGCGGTCAGTACCGCTGCATCGCCATCGACCTGCCGGGTTACGGCAAGTCCGACAAAGGCAACCTGCCCGGTTCCATGCGGTACTATGCCGATGTGGTGAAATCCGTTGCCGACCAACTGGGCCTCAAAAAAATCGTCATTGCAGGACACTCCATGGGTGGACAAATTGCCGTCACCACGGCACTGGCTTACCCGGAACTTGTCGACAAACTTGTGCTCGTAGCACCGGCCGGTTTCGAAACATTCAACAAAGGTCAGCGGCAGTGGTTCCGCGATGTGATGACCGTGGATGGTGTGCGCCTCACCACCGTGGAACAAATTCGCACCAACCTTGCCTACAACTTTTACAACCTTCCACACGAGGCGCAATTTATGATCGACGACCGCATCGCCATGCGCAGCGCCTCCGATTTTACCGCTTATTGTTACGCCATCACCCAGGGCGTTAAAGGCATGGTCGACGACCCCATTTTTGATCTTTTACCGCAGGTAAAACAACCCGCTTTGGTATTGTTTGGCGAAAACGACAACCTCATACCCAACCGTTTCCTCAACGGTGGCCGCACGGCCGATTACATGGAAAAAGGCGCCGAAAAAATGCCCAATGCAACACTTGTTCCCGTTAAAAAAGCCGGGCATTTTGTGATGTTTGAACAGTCGAAAAAGTGCAATGAGGCGATACAGGGGTTTTTGAGGTAAGAAATTTAAAAAAACTCATGTTGTTCGATGTTGTTTTTTTTAAAAAAAACGACTGTAAATCAGGCACTTAGGAATGAAAGCCCCAGCGGGGCGATAATGTCTGTAGCAAATCAACCACACCAAATGATCGGAGCCCCAGCGGGGCGGATATGTGACGATTAACACATATCCGCCCCGCTGGGGCTCCGATCTTATTTTTACCGTGTATACTACAGACATTATCGCCCCGCTGGGGCTTTCATCCTAAAATTGGATGATTACTACATTTTTTTAAGGAAAAAATTTAAAAAACAACCTTTTTCTCTTTCAAAAAAATCGGGATGATCCATGTTTTGTGCCTGCAGACCGTATTTTTGGAGGTCAATTAAGAACAATGCCCCAAACCTTCAAAACCACACTTTCCAAAGCCCCTGCCGACAACACAGGATGCATGCTATTGGCACTGGCATTCCTGGTCTTTTTTATCGTTGGGCCATTCCTTTTACGGTTTGGCATTTTGGCAGCTTTGGCGTTTGCAGCTTCTTTAATTTTTCTGATGTACTGGCTTCAAACCAGAAACCAGTCGCCATGCCACATCTCGCCCGATGACGATGGATTTACCATGGACATTACCCGCAGCAGCTCACAAATTGAAGCTGGAGTACGGCGTTTGTCCTGGACAGAAATGACCAGGTTTCATCATGCATACCACAACCGAACCGGGTCTGTTTGCACCCTGCACCTTACGAATGGTGAAGCATTGGTTTTTATTGGTTTTACAGCCGGCAAATGGTACGAGTTTTTAAAAAAACGTTTTCCGGAAAAAATGGTCGCTGATTAAGAGCATGTTTGGATTTCGGATTTTGGGCTGCGAACAGCTCTCGCCTCAAAACCGAAAACTCAACAAGCTCTACGTCCGCACCACCATCACCTTCCCGGTCTGCACCTGCCCACCTTTCCAGATGCGCATGGTGTACATGCCTGCCGGCAAACTGTTCAGGCGCAGCGTGTGTTTTCCGGCGGCAAGTTTGCCGAGTGAAAGCACCGAAGCGCCTTCAGCATTGTACACCGATACTTTTTCAGCATCGAAAGGCAGTTCGAGGGTCATTTGATCCACCACAGGGTTGGGGTAATACAGGGCTTGTTGTTCTGGTTCCTGTTCGTTCGAATCAAAACGTATGGCCGTTTGGCCGTCGCAACGCTGCTGGCGGGTGTACTCACTGATGATGCGCACCAAAAGCATGTTGAACGCCTCCACGGTGTACGTGTCGGTATCGGGTTCAATGTGGTTTCCGCCCACGCCAGAGTGGTTGGTGAGGAACACGTAGGTGCCGTTGGTGGCCATACCGAAAAACTTCATCAGGTATTCCGTGTCTTTGGCGATGCCGCTGGCGCTCACCGGAACAATGCGTATGCCTTTTTGGGCAGCCAGACGAATGCTGCGTTGCAAACTGGCGATCACCTCCGGGTTTTGGTGCGGACTGGCATCAAGTACCAGAAAACAAA
>JADLBE010000069.1 GCA_020847915.1 Saprospiraceae bacterium
AAGACGGGTGGTTTCCGCGAGCGCCTCGAAAACGCCGTGAAAGAACACCCGCGCGTTCAGGAGGAGAAACACAAAAAGAAAAAGGAGCCGTTGAAATTTGGGTAAACAGTACAATGCGTGTATGGCCGTCGGCCGTACACGCATTGTACTTTTTACCCAAATTTCAACGGCATGGGTTGGGTTGTTCGTGTAAATTCAGACATTGGAGCTTTGGAGCTTAATTACTGCAGAAATTACTTTCGCCCTATGATCAATTTACTTTCCGATACTGTTACCAAACCTACACCGGGCATGCTCAGGGCCATGTGGGCTGCCGAGGTGGGCGACGATGTTTTTCGCGAAGACCCAACCGTCAATGCGTTGGAGGCGTATGTTGCTGAGCTTACAGGACATGAGGCCGCCTTGTTTTGTCCGTCGGGCACCATGGCCAACCAAATTGCGCTTAAGGTGCATACCCGGCCCATGGATGAGGTGATTTGCGACGAAACGAGCCACATTTTCCAATACGAAGTGGGTGGTTATGCCTTCCACTCAGGCATCGGTGTGAATTTGCTGCGCTCACCAAACGGCATCCTGGAGGCCGAACAAATCGGCGCAGCCGTAAAGCCATTGTACGACTGGCTCCCGCGCAGCACCTTGTGTGTGATTGAAAATACCAACAACAAAGGTGGTGGCGGCTGTTATTCGCTCGAAGGTTTGCAATCGATTGGCGCCATGTGCCGCGATAAAAACCTTGCCCTGCACCTCGACGGTGCACGCCTTTTCAACGCTGTGGTGGCCCGTGGTTATACGCCACGCCAGGTAGGCGCCTGTGTCGACAGCGCAAGTTTGTGCCTGTCCAAAGGCCTGGGCGCACCGATGGGCACCGTCCTGACCGGAAATGCAAAATTCATCGCCGAAGCCAGGCGTGTGCGCAAAGCCATGGGCGGCGGTATGCGACAGGTAGGTTACATGGCCGCTGCGGGTTTGTATGCCCTGCAGAACCAGGTAGAAAGATTGGAGGAAGACCACCGTCATGCCCGGCAACTCGCCGAAACATTGGTTGAATTGCCCTGGGTGGAAGGTCTTCGTCCGGTGGAAACCAACATCGTGATTTTCGACCTTAAGGCTCCGCTTACGCCGGCCGTTTTTTTGGAAAAACTGGCTGAAAAAGGTATCAAAGCATCGGCATTCGGGCCACAGGCCATACGTTTTGTAACACATTTGGATGTGCCGGGGGCTATGATAAACCAAACAGTTGAGGTATTGCGGAGAATGACATTTTGATTTTATCCCAATACACCATGCCACACGCCACCAAATTTAACCGTTATGAACATCCATCCGAGGAAACTTTTTTTAATTGACGGATTGGGCGCCCTGCTTTCAAGCTTTCTATTGGGCATTGTTTTGGTAAAACTTGAACCGGTTTTTGGCATGCCGAAAAATGTGCTTGCCATTTTATCCCTATTGGCCTTGTTGTTTGCAGTTTACTCTTTGGTCGTTTATTGGATTTTCCCCGAGCGCTGGAGACCAGCCATGCGTGTAATCGCCGTTGTCAATCTGCTGTATTGTTGTGTTACGTTGGGTTTGGTGTATGCCTACCGTGAGGTGGTTACCGACTGGGGAGTTTTGTATTTTGTCCTGGAAGTGGTTGTGGTGGCAAGTCTGGCGACGCTGGAATGGAGAACTGCCTCCCGGGCAAGATTTTAAAAGTATTTATCCGTTTTGTGGATCATCATGGCTACATGTGTATCAGGCCAGTTCGTCCGTCTGCCTTGCGCAAGGTATAACCAAGGTCAGATAAACATGCGCCAATCCCGCAACGGCAACCTTTCCAACGGGTACCAGTTGCCCCACCAGTCGAAATATTCCAGGGCATTGAAGCTGAGTTTGTAGTCGAACTCACTGGGCAGGTCGTACACAAAACCCGGGTAATAATAATCTTTACCGAGTTGTTTGGCGTATTGCAGTTCGAGCAGCATGGTGTAGGTGCCCAGACTACGGGCCGATTCTTCAGGGTGGTGGATGCAGTAGTTGCCGGCCATGCTGCGCTGACCGAGGTGAAAAAAGCTGGAGGCTAAAAGCTTATTACCTTTAAAAACATCGAATTCCATGCCGTAACAAGGCATTATGTGGCTCCATGGACTGAAAAACCCATAAATACTGGAAGGGCGGTTGTGCTCGAAACGCCGGGCGTGTTTTTCGAACAATTGTTCGTGCTGGCGGGATATTTGCAACGGACGGTGCAACAAACGCAGGTCGCTGTTGCGCCGTATGTTTTTGCGCTGGCTTTTGGAAAAGGTAAATTCTTTAAGGTTGATGCGCAGCAGCACCACGCGGCAGGGTTGTCCGCGCCATTCCCAAAAATTGCGGCGAAACATCAGATCAGCCCAATAGCACCACCCGTCTTCGCAGAAACGATCAAAAACCATCGGATGGAGCGGCTCCATTCGTATGTACGTTTCAATCTCCTGCGGATTGAACGATATGTTGCGGAAAACGGGTAGCGTCTGGGCGTGCATAATTGGGGCGCAAGCGTGTTCGTTGCGCAAATATAGTCGTTTTCACCTCAAGACGACACATGGGTTTAATTGCTCAAATGGGGAAGTAACAATTTGCGGCCCGAAATCACATTTTTGGTTTTACTTTTCACCCAAAACCGAAACCCATGCAGGTCCTATTTGGCATCCTTTACCACACCATCGGCGGCATCGCCTCCGGAAGTTTTTACATGCCCTTCAAAAAGGTCAAAGATTGGGCATGGGAGGTTTTTTGGCTTTTTGGAGGATTGTTTTCGTGGCTTTTTATTCCTTTCATCGCCGCGTGGCTGACTGTCCCCAATTTCAGCGCCATCATTGCCGGCGCCGATGGTGGCGTAAAATCGTTTACTTACGCCATGGGTTTGCTTTGGGGCATCGGCGGGCTCACCTATGGGTTGGGCGTACGGTACCTCGGCATGTCGCTGGGCAACTCGGTGGTGTTGGGATTTTGCTCGGCCTTCGGCGCATTGGTACCTTCCGTTTATTATGCTTTGGTTCCGGTAGAAGGCAAAACGACCATTGTAGAAATGGCGCAAAACACGGGTGGACAACTTGTATTACTCGGCGTTTTGGTGTGCCTTGCCGGTATTGCCATTACCGGTCGGGCAGGTTTGTTGAAAGAACGCGAACTGACCGAGGCGCAAAAAACAGCAAGTGTTCAGGAGTTTAGTCTGGTAAAAGGCCTGGTAATCGCCGTTTTTTCGGGCATATTGAGCTCGTTTTTCAATTTTGGCATCGAAGCCGGAAAACCCATGGCCGACGAAGCCGTTCGTCAGGGTTTTAATCCGCTTTTTCAAAACAATGTCACCTACATTGTTTTGCTTTGGGGTGGCCTCACCACCAATGCCGTTTGGTGTTTGTACCTGATGTTGAAAAACAAAACCTTCGGCGATTATTTCAAAACCGGCGCCCCAAACGGCCGCAACGCCTTGCTCTCCGCCCTTGCCGGCACCATGTGGTTCCTCCAGTTTTTTTTCTACGGTATGGGTGAAAGCAAACTTGGCAACGGCGCTTCTTCGTGGATCCTGCACATGGCGACCATCATCCTGACGGCCAACCTCTGGGGACTTTACCTCAAAGAATGGCAAGGCGTAAGCAAACAAACGTTCCGGACTTTTTTACTGGGTCTGGGCGTCATTTTGGTTTCCATATTCCTCGTCGGCATCGGTAATTCCATCAACTAAAAACCATGAATACGACTCCTTTTCAACACGTCTCTTATTTGTGGGACGATCAAATCGCAGCCAACATCGCCGGCGACGAGGTGGCCCTTCTGGTATACCGATCCAACCTTTTGGGCGCCGATTTGCGCCTCACCAATTACGGAGGCGGCAATACATCCTGCAAACTGAACGACAAGGACCCGCTTACAGGTCAACCCACGGAAGTTATGTGGGTCAAAGGTTCCGGTGGCGACCTGGGCACCATGAAACGCAGTGGACTTGCGGCGTTGTACGTCGACCGTTTGCGCAGCTTAAAAAACGTGTACCGCGGGCTCGAACATGAAGACGACATGGTGGCGCTTTTTTACCATTGCATCTTCGACCTGACTTCCAAAGCGCCATCCATCGACACGCCTTTGCACGGTTTTTTACCGTTTAAACACATCGACCACCTGCACCCCGATGCGGCCATTGCCATCGCGGCAGCAAAGGACGGTAAACGTATTACCCAAGAACTTTTTGGAGGGAAAATAGGCTGGGTGGACTGGCAACGACCCGGCTTTGATCTGGGCTTGCAATTGCTTGATTGTCTGGAAGAAAACGCCAAACAAGGGATCACGCTTCGGGGCGTCATGCTGGGTTCGCACGGCTTGTTTACGTGGGGAAATACCGCCTACGAAAGCTACCTCAACACCCTGGAAGTTGTTGAAACCTGCGCAGATTATTTGCAAAAAAACGAAGGCAAAACGCGTCCTGTTTTTGGCGGAGCCAAAATAGAAAGTTTGGAAAAAACAACACGTTTAAAACAAGCGGCCGCACTCGCTCCGGTCCTCCGTGGATTGTGCTCTTCCGCCACCAAAATGATCGGTCATTTTTCACACGACGAACGTGTTTTGCAATTCATCAACTCGAACGATTTGGAACGGTTGGCGCCGTTGGGCACGTCGTGTCCGGACCATTTTTTGCGGACAAAAATCAGTCCGCTCGTGCTGGAATTGAAGCCCGATGAAGATGTATCCGATGTACAGGCCATTCAATCCAAACTTGAGCCGTCCTTCGAGGCTTATCGCCGGATGTATGCCTCCTATTACGACGCCTGCCGACACCCCAATTCGCCGGACATGCGCGACCCCAATCCGGTGGTGGTGTTGTGGCCAGGCGTGGGTATGTTCACGTTTGCCAAAGACAAACAAACAGCCCGTGTGGCTGCCGAGTTTTATTCCAATGCCATCAACGTGATGCGCGGCGCGGAGGCTGTTTCGGAATACACCGCATTGCCGCGGCAGGAAGCTTTCGACATCGAATACTGGTTGTTGGAAGAGGCCAAACTGCAACGGTTGCCCAAACCCAAACCCCTCAGCGGACGTGTTGCTTTGGTGACCGGTTCGGGTGGCGGTATCGGCAAAGCCATAGCCCGCAAATTTGCGGAAGAAGGCGCATGTGTGGTGCTCAGCGACGTACATGCAGAACGGCTTGATGAGGCTAAAAACGAGTTTATTAGAGCCTTTGGAAAAGACGCCGTATCGTCAACCTTGCTCAACGTAACGGACGGCAGGTCGGCATCCGAAGCCATGGAAGCCGCCGTTTTGGCGTTTGGTGGCGTCGACATCGTGGTGAACAACGCCGGCATCAGCATTTCACAAGCACTCGCCGAACATACGGAGGAAAACTGGGATAAACTGTACGATATCCTCGTAAAAGGCCAGTTTTTGGTGAGCCAGGCCGGTGTGGCCGTCATGCGTAAGCAGGGTTTCGGCGGCGATATTTTAAACATCGTTTCCAAAAATGCCGTCGTAGCGGGTCCCAACAACGCCGGTTACGGTTCGGCCAAAGCCGCGCAGGCCCACCTCACCCGTTTGCTCGCTTCCGAACTTGGCGGCGACAAAATCAGGGTAAACATGGTGAACCCTGACGCTGTCATCGCCGGTTCCAACATCTGGGCGGGCGGCTGGGCCGAAGGGCGTGCCAAAGCATACGGTATTTCTGTGGAGGAGTTGCCTGCTTATTATGCCAAACGCACCTTGTTGGGCGAAATCATATTGCCCGAAGACGTCGCCAATGCCTGTTATGCTTTTGTGGGCGGTTTACTCAACAAATCAACCGGAAATGCTTTGAATGTTGACGGCGGCGTGGCCATGGGCTTTTTGAGGTAACCCTGTTCTTATTCATAAACCATTTACGTTTTTACATGAATATCCAATCCAAAATACAGGAACACAACCTGAAACGCCGTGACGGACACAGGTTCCAATTGCAATACGCCGCCGAGCTTCTGATTCGAAAAAACATTGATTTTCAGGATGTTGTAAATAAAATCAAAAAATTTCAAATCGCCATTCCCTCCTGGGCTTTGGGAACCGGTGGCACCCGTTTCGGACGTTTCCCGGCCGGCGGCGAACCGCGTTCGTTGGAGGAAAAAATTGAGGATGTGGGTTTGTTAAACGCCCTCAACCGCTCGTCGGATTCCATTTCCCTGCACATACCCTGGGATGTTCCACGCGATGTTCCGGCCCTGAAACAACTGCTGGTTGCGCACAGCCTGAGCATTGATTCGGTCAATTCAAATACCTTTCAGGACCAGCCGGGCCAACCGTTGTCCTACAAGTTTGGTTCGCTGTGCCACACCGATGCCGCCGTTCGCCAACAGGCGATTGAACACAACATCGAATGTATCCGGCACGGCAAGGCACTGGACGCAAAAGTGCTCACGGTTTGGCTCGCCGACGGATCTAATTTCCCAGGACAGCAACATTTCCGCAAAGCATGGCAAAACACCGCCGACGCCTTGGCACACATTTACAAAGCCATGCCCGATGACTGGCGGATGCTTGTGGAGTACAAACCCTACGAGCCGAATTTTTACTCGATGGTCATTCCCGATTGGGGCACGTCGTACACGCTTTGCCAAACCATCGGTAAAAATGCACAGGTGCTGGTGGACCTCGGGCACCATTTGCCCAACACCAACATCGAACAAATCGTGGCGCGGCTGATGCATTTCGGGCGCCTCGGTGGTTTCCATTTCAACGGCTCCATGTACAGCGACGACGACCTGACAACGGGAAGCATCAAACCGTACCAGTTGTTTCTCATTTTTAACGAACTGGTGGATGCCATGACCGACCCGACGGTGAACAACCCTTCACCGGCATGGATGATTGATGCAAGTCACAACACCAAAGACCCGCTGGAAGACCTGTTGCAGTCGGTGCAAAACATTTTGGCAACCTACGCCAAAGCACTACTTGTGGACCGCGCAGCTTTGGCTGCCGCCCAACTTTCCAACGATGTGGTGGCTGCGGAAGAACTTTTACGCGATGTATTTGCCATCGACACCCGCGTTTTGGTGGCCGAAGCCGCACGGCAATTGGATGGCGCCATCGATCCTATTGGTGTATTCAGGGAGGCAAAGGTTAGGGAAACCTTGATCAAAAACCGGGGAGCAAAAGGTGTTGCAACAGGGTTGTAAAAAAGTTTCCATGAACCACATCGTCATTTTCGACATCGGCAAAACCAACAAAAAATGCTTCGTTTTTGACGAGGATTACCGCATTGTGTGGGAAAAAAGCGCAGTGCTTGCGGAAACAACCGATGAAGACGGCGATCCGTGCGAAGATCTGGAATTGCTAACCCGCTGGATTGAGGAAACGTTTGAAGACCTTTTGAATAACAACCGTTTTACCATCCGCGCTGCAGAT
This sequence comes from Saprospiraceae bacterium, assembly GCA_020847915.1. Classification (GTDB taxonomy): domain Bacteria; phylum Bacteroidota; class Bacteroidia; order Chitinophagales; family Saprospiraceae; genus M3007. The sequence continues at coordinate 7,384 of JADLBE010000069.1, forward strand.
GCCACAACATACGGCGCCAGTTTTGTACACCTTGGTGCCGACGGTAAACCGGTTGCGCCTTTGTACAATTACCTGAAACCGTTTCCGCAGGATTTGAAAGCTCCATTTTTCAAAACTTACGGAGGCGAAGAAAAATTGTCACTTGAAACGGCATCACCCAGCCTCGGCAACCTGAATTCGGGTTTGCAGTTGTATTGGTTGAAACACCGACGTCCGGAGGTTTATAAAACCATTCGGAACAGTTTGCACCTGCCGCAATACGTGGCGTCGCTGTTGCATTCCATGGTGCATGGTGCTTCGAAGTATTGCAGTGAACCGACCAGCATCGGGTGCCACACCATGCTTTGGGATTTTGAACAAAAGGATTACCACCGATGGGTAAAAGCAGAAGGTATAAATCAAAAATTTCCGCCGTTTTGTCCTGAAAAAGAAGAGACCAATGGCTGTTATGTCGGCAACGGTTTTCACGACAGTTCTGCAGCTTTAATTCCTTATTTAACCAGTTTCCAGGAGCCATTTGTACTGATTTCCACAGGCACCTGGTGCATTTCGCTTAATCCGTTCAACACGGAACCGCTTACCTCAGAGGAATTGGCACAAGACTGTTTGTGCTACCTGACGGCTGATGGCAAACCCGTGAAAGCGGCGCGTTATTTTGGAGGACATGAGCACGAGCAGGCGGTGTTAAAAATAGCCGGCGAGTATGGATTAAATGTTAATTTTTTTCAAAAAAAGGAAAATCCCGCTGCATTAAATGAGTATGCTACATTCATGCAGTCACTTGTAAATAAACAAGTTGCGTCTACCTTGCTCGCCATCGGAAACACAAGCGTAAGCCAGATTTTTGTCGACGGCGGTTTTTCCAAAAACGAACTTTACATAAAATTGCTGGCGGCAGCTTTTCCAGGCATGGAAGTAAACGCGGTGGAAGTAGCGCAGGCAACCGCGCTTGGCGCCGCTGTGGCATGCCATGTCCGGTGGAATTCAAACCCGCCGCCTTCCAGTCTGATTTCTTTAAAAAAACACCACGCATGAGCTTGCCGTACAACCCTGCTTATCCTTCCATCGAAGACCTGCGCGAGCGCGCCCGGCAACGCATCCCGCGTTTTGCTTTTGAATACCTCGACGGCGGCTGCAACGAAGATGTGAATTTGGTAAAAAACACTTCGGAGCTTCGTGACGTGGAACTGAAACCATATTACCTGAGAAACTTCGAAGGCAGTGATTTAAAAACCGAACTTTTTGGGCATGTGTACGATGCGCCCTTCGGCATCGCACCCGTTGGTTTGCAAGGGCTGATGTGGCCGGGTGCACCTGAAATTTTGGCCAAAGCCGCCGTTGCAAACAACATTCCCTTCGTGCTCAGCACCGTAACCACCGCCAGCATCGAACGCATCGGTGAGTTAACAGAAGGCAAGTTTTGGTACCAGTTGTACCACCCGGCGAATCCCGCTTTGCGCGACGACCTGCTCGACCGGGCCGAAGCGGCAGGATGTAAAGTTTTGTGCGTTTTGTGTGACGTACCGAGTTTCGGCTACCGTCCGCGCGACATCCGCAACGGCCTCGCCTTGCCGCCCAAAATGACGTTTCAAAACATTTTGCAAATCCTGGGGCGCCCGAATTGGGCCCTGCGCACTTTGCTTCACGGTCAGCCAGCTTTTGAAACCATGAAACAATACATGCCCAAAGGATTGGATATGAAACAATTGGGGGTGTACATGAACCAAACTTTTTCCGGCCGCGTGAACGAAGAACGTATCAAACCCATTCGCGACCGCTGGAAAGGCAAACTGGTGTTGAAAGGCGTGGCCACTGAGGAAGACGCCGACATGGCCATCCGGCTTGGGTTCGACGGCATCATCGTATCGAACCACGGCGGCCGGCAGTTGGATGCCGGACAGTCGTCGATCCATGCACTCGAACCCATCGTGCAGCGTTGCGCAGGCAAAACCAAAATTATGTTCGACAGCGGCGTGCGTTCGGGTCCGGACGTGGCGCGTGCCCTGGCCAGCGGCGCGGAGTTTACCTTTTTGGGCAGGTCGTTTATGTACGGCGTTGCAGCGCTTGGCGCAGCAGGTGGAGAGCACACCATCGCCATTTTGAAAACACAGTTGAAACAAGTGATGGACCAGATTTGCTGCCACCGTCCGGAGGATTTGAAAAACCATTTGGTTTGAAACAACCTATTGAGGATTCGGAGGGACAATACGTATAGTTAACCCAAACTTTTGGGTACCCTTTGTTACTTTTGCCCCGCAAGACAACCTACAGCCCTGGCTGACGTTGTAACAACCATGCTTTTTGGCATTACCAAAGTACCGAATCATCAATTCAACCAACATGTCCAACAAAGTCCTCATCATCGGCGCCGGCGGCGTAGGCCGTGTCGTAGCGTACAAATGCGCACAACACCGCGACGTATTCGGCGACATCATGCTCGCTTCGCGCACCAAGAAAAAATGCGACAACATCGCTGCCGACATCTTCAAAGCCTATGGCGGCAAAAAAATCAAAACGGCCAAACTTGACGCCGACATCGTGCCACAAACCGTGGCGCTTATCGAAAAATTTCGTCCAAACCTGGTCATCAACGTCGCCCTACCCTACCAGGACCTGACCATCATGGACGCCTGCCTTGCTACCGGTGTGAACTACATGGACACCGCCAACTACGAGCCCAAAGACGTGGCCAAATTTGAATACTCCTGGCAGTGGGCTTACCAGGAGCGTTTCAAAAAAGCGGGACTGCTCGCCCTTTTGGGTTGCGGTTTCGACCCCGGTGTAACCAGCGTGTTCACCGCGTATGCCGCCAAACATTACTTTGATGAAATCCACGAGCTCGACATCGTGGACGCCAATGCCGGAAGCCACGGCAAAGCATTTGCCACCAACTTCAACCCGGAAATCAACATCCGCGAGGTGACGCAAAAAGGCCGTTACTGGGAAAACGGCAAATGGATTGAAACCGAGCCACACGAAATCTGGAAAGACATCGACTACCCGGAAATCGGGCCCAAACGTTCGTACCTCATTTACCACGAGGAACTGGAAAGTCTGGTCAAAAACTTCCCCACGCTCAAACGCGCCCGTTTCTGGATGACGTTTGGACAGGAATACCTCACACACCTGCGTGTGATCCAAAACATCGGCATGGCAGGCATAGCACCCGTTCGTTTCAAAGGTGTCGACATCGTGCCGCTCCAGTTCCTCAAAGCCGTGTTGCCCGCTCCGGAAGAACTCGGCGCCAACTACACCGGTTTTACCTCCATCGGTTGCCGCATCAAAGGCATCAAAGACGGCAAACCACGTACCTATTACGTGTGGAACAACTGCAGCCACGTTGATGCTTACAAAGAAACCGGCACCCAGGCGGTAAGCTACACCACCGGCGTACCGGCCATGATCGGCGCCTACATGATCCTGACCGGACAATGGAAAGGCAAAGGCGTGTTCAACGTGGAAGAAATGAACCCCGATCCGTTTATGGACCGCCTGAAAAAAGACGGTTTGCCGTGGCATGAGCAGGTGGATGGAGATTTGGGGATGGATTAGAGATTTGCCTCTTTCCTCTACTGCTTTAAATGAAAAAAACGCATCGAAACCTTTTCGATGCGTTTTTTTGTATTTTTGTAGCACAATACGACGGCGATGATCAAAAATTTGGAGGTCAAAAATTTCAGAAGTATAAAATCTGCCAACATTGATTTGGGCAGGTTTACGGTTCTTACGGGTGCAAACAACAGTGGGAAAAGTAGTTTATTGTATGCGTTGCAGGTGTTGAAAAATGTGGTTTCAAACCCAAATAGATCAATTGATGAACTTTTAAATTTAGGTTTTTTAAATTTGGGTGGATTAGAAGAGGTTTCTTTCCTTAAAGATAATGATGACCCAGTTGAAATTTTCACTCTTGGAGAGAGGGAAATGTCACAAGCATATTATGGAGTATCTTTTGGAAGAAAGATTAGTTATTTAATGACCAAAGGAGTAGATCCATTTATTTTTAAAGCAATGTTGGTAGTAAGTTTTCCATACCCATTAAATAAAACTATGGGTACTAAACTTACTCACTTAAGGGAAGATGGAGATAACAATCTAATAATTAACTTCAATTGGGACGGATTGAATTTGGTTGAAAGCAACGAACAAAATAAAATCTATGATTTTATAGTAAGTACTGGCCCAAACGCATTGCAACGGTTGGATATAACACCAACACACAGAGGTTTTACAAAACCAATTTACAATACCATTCCTTTGGATAATACCATATTTACCGAGGATGAAGTTGCTACATTACTTGCAAAGGATAAAAAATTACAAACCAAGGTATCGTATTTTTTTGAAAAAATCACAGGCAAAAGGCTCACCGTATCCATGTCAGAAGGTGCTGGTTTTTTTTACATACAAGTGCGTGAGCCTGATCTTCCCTTTTCCACAGAAATAGTAAATCAGGGCATGGGTATCAATCAGATATTATTTTTATTAATCAAAATATTATATTCTCAAAACACCACCATCTGCATCGACGAACCCGAAATTCACCTCCACCCTTCCATGATGGAACAATTCGTCAAAGTTTTGGTGGAAATAGCTGAGAAGGAAAACAAACAATTCCTTTTCTCCACCCACAGCGAACACTGGTTGATGTCTTTGCTGGCCGAAGTGGCTGAAGGTCATTTAAAATCCGACGATTTGAAAGTTTATTACCTGACCAAAGAAGGACAGGAAACCAAAATAGAAGAACAAGACGTAAATGAACAAGGACAACTCAAGGGAGGACTGAAAAACTTCATTGACGCTGAAATGCGTTTGACTGACCGCTTTTTTAATGCCGAAACTACGTAAGTCGGATGGATTTGGTATTCAACGAGTGGTTTCTGGAATGGCATAGGCCTGACGCTTCCATGGAGGAAAAACAAAAAGTCAGATGTTTGACGGATTGGCTTTTGAAGAATGAACATCGTTTGGTAGTTTTGAAAAAAAGCCCATTCATCAATAAACTGAATGATTTTCGGCGCATTTACAGTAGCGGGTTCACTGGTATTGCTTTGAAAACTTTCTATACATCCATTGTATTGAATAGCGATAACTGTCTGTTAATTGAAGAACCACCTGCTTTACCGACTGAAACTACCAACCTGCTTTCTGTTGGAAACTATAAAAGTGATACCTATTTATTTGAATCTGCTTATGTTTCAGCAGACAAAATCATCGTAACCACCGATGAGAAACTCAGAAAGCAATTTGAAAATCAGCAACTTTTCCAACTTTGGAGCGTTGATGAGTTGATGAAACATTTCAACATACCCTGCTAACCCTATGCGCATCCTACTCGTAGAAGACGAAGAAAACATCCGCGAAGCCCTCAAACTCAACCTCGAACTGGAAGGTTACGAAGTGGTGTCCACCGGCAACGGCAAAAAAGCCCTGGAGCTGGTATCAGGACAACATTTCGACCTGCTTTTGCTCGATGTGATGCTGCCCGACGTCGACGGGTTCACCATTACCGAACAGGTACGCCTGACCAATACCGAAGTAGCCATCCTGCTGCTTACGGCTAAAGACATGCCCACCGACCGCATCACGGGGCTCAAAAAAGGCGCTGACGACTACCTTACCAAACCTTTCAACCTCGAAGAACTGTTGCTGCGCGTGAACATCCTTTTGCGCCGCAGTCAGCGTGTAAAAGGAGAAGCCCTCAGTTTGTTTGAATTCGGCAACAATAAGGTGAATTTCGACACTTTTGAAGCTACTTCCTGGCAAGGCGAAAACATCACCCTGACCAAAAAAGAAGCCATGCTGCTCAAGTTGCTGGTGGAGCGCAAAAACGAAGTGGTGAGCCGCAACCAAATCCTGCAGGCGGTTTGGGGTTACGATGTTTTCCCAAGTACCCGCACCATCGATAACTTCATCCTCGCTTTCCGCAAATATTTCGAGCAGGACGCCAAGCAGCCGCGTTTTTTCCACTCCATACGCGGTGTAGGTTACAAATTTACCCTTGCGTAAGCCGTGGATTTTGGCAAACTTCCCAGCGTCGATGGTCTTGATTTTACCCTGCCGCCCGACCCGCCCGACAACGCCTATGTGCTCGACAACCTGCCGTCCCGTTCAGGCGCCCCACGGTTGTACCTCGGCGCCACGGGTTACCACATGAAAGCCTGGACCGGCAAATGGTACCCCTCAGGCGCCCGTGAAAAGGACTTTCTCAAACATTACGGACGGCAATTCAACACCATCGAACACAACAACACCCATTACCGCATACCCGATGTGGCTACCGTGCAACGCTGGCGCGACGATACGCCTGAGGATTTCAGGTTTTGTCCAAAAATACCGCAAACCATCAGCCATGCACGTGATCTTGGGCTTACAGGCACTCAAACCAGCCTCTTTGCCGATGCCATGACGGCCCTCGGCGACCGTCTGGGCTGCTGCTTCATGCAATTGCCACCCCATTTTACCCTACAACATTTGCCCATTCTTAAGCGGTTTGTTTTGCAATGGCCGCAACACCTTCCCCTGGCCCTGGAAATGCGGCATCCGTCGTTTTTCGAACCCCAGGCCGTGCGGTATTACGACATGTTGCAATCTGCGGGTATGTACACCGTCATTACCGATGTGGCGGGCAGACGCGATGTTTGCCACATGCGTGTGACCGGCACCAAAGTGCTCGTTCGTTTTGTGGGTAATGCCCCCCACCCCAGCGACGACGCGCGCGCAGGCGACTGGGCCGAAAGATTAAAACATTGGTTTGATGCGGGACTGCACGAAGTTTACTTTTTCACCCACGAACCCGACAACCTGCTGGCGCCAGAAATGGCCGTTCGGGCGGGTGGTTTGTTCAGGGCTGCCATGCCGGAGGTGGTGCTACGAGCACCCAAAGAAGTTGAGGAAAGTGGCGTCCAGGGCAGCTTGTTTTGATCATTTATCGATACAAACCTGTCGGTGGTCGGTTTTCCAGGGCACACCCATGTTGTTTTTTGTTTAAATTTCTGCATTTCCTACCGTGTTTGCGTTCCTTTGGCAACATTTGCAGTTCGTGAACAGCTTAACATCCTTATGGCCGAACTTCCATTTTTTCACCGGGAAATATCCTGGTTATCTTTCAACTACCGCGTTTTGCAGGAAGCCAAAGATCCTGCCGTGCCCCTCATCGAGCGCCTGCGCTTTTTGGCCATCTATTCATCCAACCTCGATGAATTTTTCCGCATACGCGTTGCCAATGTGCGCAACCTCAAAAAAGTAGGTAAAAAAACCAAAGCAGCCCTTGACTTCGATCCCAGGGAGCTGATGAAGGAAATACACCGTGTGGTGAACCGGCAACAGGAAGAGTTTTCCCTTATTTACGAGCAACAAATTGTGCCGGAGTTGCGCAAACAACACATCCACATCCTGCGCAGGCTCGACCTGAATGCGGAGCAAAGGTTGTTTGTGGAAAACTATTTCCACGAATACCTGCTGCCGTTTGTTATGCCCGTTTTGCTTGTAAAACGCCGCATCCGGCCGTTTTTAGCCAATGCGCACCTTTACCTGGCGGTGCACCTCGGACAACACAAAAAGCCCCTTGCAGAAAGCGAATATGCCCTGGTGAAAATCCCGTCGGACCAGTTGCCCCGTTTCATCACCCTGCCCTCGGCCCCCAACAGACACGATGTGATCATGCTCGACGACATCGTGCGGCACTCCGTATCCTGGCTTTTTCCGGGATATGAAATCATGGATACGTATTCCATCAAACTCACACGCGACGCTGAGTTGTACATCGATGATGAGTACTCGGGCGACCTGGTGCAAAAGATCAAATCGAGTCTTCAAAAGCGCCAGGTTGGCCCTGCAAGTCGTTTTGTATACGACAGGGAAATGCCGCAGCATTTGCTCGAATACCTGCGCGAAACTTTTTCACTCGGCAAATACAGTATGCTGCCGGAGGGCAGGTACCACAACAATTTCGACTTTTTCAAATTTCCCGATTTCGGTATGCACCACCTGCGCAACAAACCGTTGCCTTCCCTGCATCACCCAACGTTGCACAACGCCGAAGATCCATTTGCTGTCATTCGTCAAAAAGACCAGTTGCTGCATGTGCCGTACCAATCGTACGACGCAGCCGTCCACTTTTTCGAAAAAGCAGCCACCGACCCGCAGGTTACTCACATCAAAATCATACAGTACCGCGTCGCCAAACACAGCCGCATCCTGAGTGCCCTCATGCACGCGGTGCAACTCGGCAAACAGGTGTCGGTTTTTGTGGAAATCAAAGCGCGGTTTGACGAGGCTGCCAACCTCGAATGGGGCGAAAAACTCGACAAGGCAGGCGTAAGGGTGCACTACTCTTTCCCCGGCGTAAAAGTGCACTCCAAACTGGCCCTGGTTCGGCGTGTGGAGGAAGATCAGCCGCGTTTGTACGCCTACCTCGGCACCGGTAACTTCCACGAGGAGACAGCCAAAATTTACGCAGATTTTACCCTGTTCACCGCCGATCCCCGGCTTACCACTGAAGTCAGCACCGTGTTTACCTTTTTGGAAAACATCAAACCACCCAAACAAACCTTTGAACACCTGATGGTGGGCAAATTCAACCTGCGCGATGGACTTTACGCGTTGATAGATGCGGAGATAGCCAGTGCCACAGCAGGTAAAAAGGCGTTGATGAATTTGAAGCTGAACAGTCTGGAAGACCGCGAGATCATTGCCAAACTTTACGAAGCATCCCAGGCAGGTGTAAAAATAAAAATCATCGTACGCGGCATTTGTTGCATCGTACCGGGAATCAAAGGCCTGAGCGAAAACATTGAGATCGTTAGTATTGTTGATCGTTTTCTGGAGCACGCACGTGTGTTTTACTTTTATGCCGACGGTCAGGAAAAAATATACCTGTCCAGCGCCGACTGGATGCAACGCAACCTCAGTTTCCGCATCGAAACCATCTTTCCGGTGTACGATCCCGAACTGAAACAGGAAATCATTGACATGGTGGAACTGCAGCTCAACGACAACGTGAAAGCGCGCATCATCGACAGGATGGACAAAAACGAATACCGCCGCACCACCACCGACATACCTGTGCGTGCCCAGCTTGAAACCTATTTTTATTACAAAAGGAAAACAGAATGACGTTCAGCGACATAGAATCCAGGGAAATCCAGGAGCTGTTCGGCGCCCTGCCCCAGCAACTCGATCCCGAGGAATTTAAAACAAAGTTGCGCGAACTACGCGCCAAATACCACCCCGATCAGTTTGAAAAGTTCGGCAACGAAACGGTCAAACAGATGGCGACGGAACGTTTCCAACGCATCGAACAACTGGCGGAAAAACTGGAGTCGTTTTTTAAAATGCCTGCAGCGCAACGCAGCGCCAAACCCGGTCCGTCGGCCGAGCCGTTTCGCGACCCGCGCGCCAGGTTCAGTGGCCACGATTTAAAAATTGAAGTACGCACCAACGACAAGGATTTGAAGTACCACCTCTTCGGTACCTTCTACCGTTGGCTTCAAATGGGCGATACGTTTAAGGTGCCCGAAACCAAAGCCCGCATCACCGCCGACGAAGAACACCTCGGCCGCAAAATCGGTTTTGTGGAAACCATCAGGTTTTACCTGAGCTTTGAAGAGGACGACCCCATCGACACCATCGTGCAGTGGTTTTTCGAACGCATCGAAGGCAGGGCCGACGCCTTGCTCATCGAAGGCGACATTGTACCCATCCAATACGACGAAGTTTTGTCCGCCGTCAAGCGCAGAACCTTCAAACACCTGGTTGCGGGACCGGGCTGAAAAATTTTTCAGCCTGATTTACAAGAGGTTATTGTAAAAATAAATTTTTTTTCAAAAAACGCTTGGTGATTCGAAATTGGAGCTCGTATATTTGCATCCGCTTAACGGAACAACGGTTTCGAAAACAAACAAATGCGGAAGTAGCTCAGTTGGTAGAGCGCAACCTTGCCAAGGTTGAGGTCGCGAGTTCGAGTCTCGTTTTCCGCTCCAAAGCCTTCAAGAAATTGAAGGCTTTTTTCATTTATACCAGTTACTAAACGTACATTTGTTTGTGCTCTGCCCGGGTGGTGGAATGGTAGACACGCAGGACTTA
>JADLBE010000070.1 GCA_020847915.1 Saprospiraceae bacterium
ACCAACGAAGAATGGTTGATTCGCTGGTAGGACGGCAACCGACGGTACTGACCGTTTTCGGCAATCCGTACAGTCTGCGCTTTTTTGATGCCGCCCCTACCCTGCTGGAAGCCTACAACGAAGACCCTATGACGCAGGAACTGGCCGCCCAGGCCCTGTTCGGGGCCAACAACCTCCGCGGCCAGCTGCCCGTAACGGCATCACCAACAGCACATTACGCACAAGGCGTGGTCAAATCTTATGAAAACCAGCGGCTTGGGTACGAAGTGCCGGAAGCCGTCGGACTCAATTCCGACACCCTGCGTTTGCTCGATCTTTACCTCGAGGAAATCGTGCGCAAAGGCGCGGCGCCCGGTGGACAAATCCTCGTGGCCAAAAACAACCGCGTGGTGTTCCACAAAGCTTTCGGCAGGTTTACGTACGACAGCACCAGCACCAAAGTGACCACCGGTCACCTGTACGACATCGCTTCGGTGACCAAGGTGGCGGCATCCACGCTGAGTGCCATGAGGCTGTACGAGCAAGGCCAACTGGACCTCAACCAGACCCTTACGTGCTACATTCCCGAACTGGCCAAAACGAATAAAAAAGACATCCGGGTGGATGAAACCATGATCCACCAGGCCGGACTCACGCCATGGATCGCGTTTTACAAAAACACCCTTGACCCCAACGGATTCCCCGACAAACACGTTTACCACGCCCAGGCCGACGGCGATTCGGAGGTGGCTGTGGCGCCGGGCATGTTTATGGACAACGCCCTTGCGGACACGTTGTGGAACACCATATTTTTCTCCCCCTTGCGCGGCGCAAAGGATTACAAATACTCCGATCTCGGACTGTACCTGCTCGCCAGGGCCATGGGCAACATCACGGGTGAAAGTCTGGACGTGTACGCCACCCGCAATTTTTACGCGCCCATGGGACTAAAAACCCTGTACAATCCGTGGAAAAAAGGATTGGCCGATCAGTGTCCACCCACCGAAGAGGACCGCTATTTCCGTCAGCAGCGCGTACAGGGTTATGTGCACGACATGGGAGCGGCCATGCTGGGCGGTGTGAGCGGCCATGCCGGTTTGTTCAGCAATGCCAACGATCTGGCCAAAATTTTCCAGATGTTGCTCAACGGCGGCACGTATGGCGGACAACAATATTTCAAACCTGAAACGGTGAAACTTTTCACCAGCAGGTATGGCGGCAGTACGCGCAGGGGGCTTGGGTTCGACATGAAAGAGCTCAATCCGGCAGCATCGGCCAACATGAGCAAACTGGCGGGTCCAAACACGTTTGGGCACCTCGGTTTTACCGGCATTTGTGCCTGGGCAGATCCCGACCAGCAACTTATTTTTATATTTATTTCCAACCGAACATATCCCACGATGGAAAACAACAAACTGATCAACGGCGATTACCGGCCGAAAATGCAGGATGTTGTTTATAGAGCTTTGAAGAAAAAAACGTAGATCAATTAACCACATTAGGCACATTAGAAAAAACACATTAAACACATAAGTAGACGTTTTTCTAATGTGCCTAATGTGGTAAAATACCCTACGTTTGATTAAAATATTTACCATGTCTGAAAACACGCCAGAAATCTCCCAGGATGATCTTGATGCCATTACGCATCTGAACTTCGAAAAAGAAAAAAGCGTCAAAAACCGCATTGTAAAGGACTGGCTGCCAAGGTATACGGGCATGCCGTTGGAGAAATTTGGGGAGTATATTTTGCTTGTAAATTTCAGCGCTTATGTGCGCATGTTTGCCGACAAAAACAATGCTGCGGTATTTGGTGGCGACAAGCCCATGCAGGCAGCCACGGCCGACAACATTACGATCATCAACTTTGGCATCGGCAGTCCGAACGCAGGCCTCATCATCGATATGCTGGAAGCAATACACCCAAAAGCCGTGTTGTTTTTGGGGAAATGTGGCGGGTTAAAAACGGGAAAAAACCATGTGGGCGACCTTATGTTGCCCATTGCGGCCATACGCGGCGAAGGAACCAGCAACGACTACCTTCCGGCCGAAGTGCCGGCGTTGCCGGCATTTGCTTTGCAAAAAGCCATTTCAACCACCATCCGCGATTACGAAAAAGACTACTGGACCGGCGTTGTTTACACCACCAACAAACGCCTTTGGGAACACCGGGAAGACTTCAAACAGCGGCTGCGCGATTTGCGTTGTTATGCCATCGATATGGAAACGGCCACCATTTTTGTGGCTGCTTTTAAAAACCGCATGCCCGCAGGCGCCTTGTTGCTGGTGAGTGATATGCCCATGACCGCAGAAGGCATCAAAACTGAAGCAAGCGACAAACAGGTATCGGCCAATTTCGCCGACCTGCACCTTTCCATCGGCATCGATTCCCTGAAACAACTGATCAACAAGGGACTAACGGTGAAACATTTGAAATTTGAATAGCTGAAAGTGGAAAGCTGAAAGCTGAAAGCGAGGCCTGTGGTAATAACAACCACAGGCCTCGCTTTCCACTTTCCACTTTCAGCTTTCCACTTTCAGCTACTTTTCCCGATCAACCAATCCCGCATCAATTTTTTTGGCTTTGAGTGCATCGCGCACCTTGTTGGCTTCCGCGAGGTTGTTGGTGCGTACCACCACCACCTGGGCCAGGGAGCCGTTGCGGATGCTGCCGATTTCGGCATCCTGGTAGCCGTGTTGGATTACTTCTTCGAGGCGGCGGCGGGCGCCATCCAATTTTGAAAAAGAGCCGGCCACCACGCGGTAGCGGTATTTTCGGGTATCGTTGTCGAGGTCGCGCAGGTCGCTGAGCGACGATGATGCCGCAGCATAGGTAGTTTGCGCCGACGTGGTTTCTTTGGTTTTGGTGGTACTGGCAACGGGTTGTTCCGGTTTCGACTGTTCTTTTACGGTTTCCCGGACAGGTTCTTCGTCGTATTCGATGCCGTTGTTGTCGGTGGTGGAAGGTGGCGGCGGCGAGTTGTCGTCAACGAAAGAGCTTTGGCCCGTGCTGTCGTCTTCCACAAACCCTTTATCGCTCAGTGTACGGTTGAGTTCCTGCTGTTCTACGGCGGTTTTTTGCTGTATTTTTTTCATTTCGCAGGCTTTGTAGCCGGCCGAAGCGATGAGCACGGCGAGGATGCCGTAGAGCAGGTAGGTGAGGGTGTTGTTCGTATTCATAATGGCAGCGGGTGGGTGTTATAAAGGGTAAGCAACAGCAAACATAACAATTGTGTCTGTTACCATCAAAGTTGGGTCAAAATTCAGCGGTTTATTCCGAGGAGGCCTATTTTTGAAGAAATGTAACTCAAAACCAACCTCATGAAAAACGCCTTGTTCTTTTTACTATTGCTGTTACCCGGTTACGCCGGCGCACAAAACTACCAACCTATGCTCGAGCCCGATCGCGAATGGGTGGTTGGCACCTGGTATGCTTACGAGCAATGCCTCTTTGTTTTTCCACCCTGGTCGGATTGTACGTCGCGCGAACGGTTTGTCCTGGAAGGCGACACGGTGATCCAGGGTGAGACGTATTACAAATGTTTGCGCCAGGAATTTTCCCTGGCTTCGGGCTGGCAGGGACCGTTCACCCTGGGATCAAAACAGTATTTGGGGGCTGTACGCGAAGATCTGGTTGCGAAAAAAGTGTACGCCTGGGCGCCTGCATTACAAACCGACGTTTTGCTACACGACTTCAGCCTAGGCATTGGCGATACCGCCGTTGTTTGTCTTGATCCTTTTACGGAGGCTACGACCTTTTATCCACTGGTGGCAGACAGTGTTTTTACGCTTCCCGACGGACGGACCAAATGGTTCGTGAACACCAGTCTTGAGCTTGTGGAAGGTGTGGGCATGAACTCCGGACTGTTCCCAACCTACCCGTGTTTTGAAGTTTGTATTGGTATGGTTTGTTTGAAAGACAATGGTGTCGCCGTGCTGGACGATGAAAACTGGCCATTTCAATTCAACATCACAACGCCTGTTTGTTCATACACCATCGTTTCACAAAACAATCCTGTTGGAGAACAAATGAAGGTTTGGCCGAACCCAACGAACGGGCAGGTTTTCCTGGAAGGGTTTTCCGGAAAGGACGTATCCCTGGTTGTTTTTAACGCGATGGGCCAAAGCATGGATACCCCTTTTGCCGGAGGCCGATTGGATTTGACTGGCTTGCCGCCGGGGCTTTATTTCCTTCGTATGAACAATGGAATTTTGGGTTGGGCAACCGTGGTAAAACTGTAGATTGCAGCATGTTTGAACACCATAAACAGCCTTTGCTGCCGCGTCCTTTGTTTCTCAGGCGCGCTTTGCGGTACGCCTTCGTCTCGATGGGGATCGTAGCGGTATCGCTGTTTTTGGGCATGGTAGGTTACCATGTCTATGCAGACATAACGTGGATGGATTCGTTTTACAACGCCTCCATGATCCTTACAGGCATGGGGCCCGGGCTCGACATTAAGGAGTTGCCTGAAGACCGTCAAGATCCTGTGCGTTTGTTTGCCGGCTTGTACGCCCTGTACAGCGGCGTGGTGTTTTTAGCGGCTTCGGGGCTGATGTTTTCGCCGTTGTTGCACCGGTTGTTGCATTCGATGCATTTGGAGGTGGAGGACTAAGAGCATGTTTGGATTTCGGGTTTTGGGCTACGAACGGCAAATTTTGTTTTAAAGTTCGTTAAAATTTTCGCCGTAGGCGCCCGGCTACGTCCCGACTAAATCGGGATCAAGCCCTGCAAATTTTGCCTTCTTTAAAAGAAAATTTGCTCGCCCTCGCCTCAAAACCGAAATCCAAACATGCTCTAAAACGATTTTTTCGTTAAATAACTAAAATTTAGTTGCACAACTAAACTTTAGTTATATCTTTGTTTCTACAACCAGCAATGTATGAAACGACTTACCCAGAAAGAAGAAGAAGTGATGACGATCCTGTGGGATCTCGGCAACGCATTTGTAAACGACATCCTCGAACGTTTGGAAGAGCCCCGTCCGCCGTACAACACCGTTTCCTCCATCGTCCGAAAACTCGAATCGGAAGGCGTGGTGGGTTACGAAGCCTTCGGCAAAACCCACCGTTATTTCCCCATTTTGAAAAAAGAGGACTACCGCGCGGGTGTGCTCCATGCGTTTATGGACAATTTTTTCGACTCCTCCCCCGCCGCCCTGCTTTCCTATTTTGTAAAAGAAGAAAAAATTGATCCGGAGGAATTGGACAGGCTACTTGAAAACCTGAAGAGGAAGTGACAGATCCCACACTGCGTTGGGATGACAATAATGCATGGGGTAAGTGAGGGCACCCGCAAGGGGCGCCCCTACAGACTCCGAACTCCGACAACGAGGGCACCCGCAAGGGGCGCCCCTACAGACTCCGAACTCCGACAACGAGGGCACCCGCAAGGGGCGGCCCTACAGACTCCGAACT
>JADLBE010000071.1 GCA_020847915.1 Saprospiraceae bacterium
CCCACGCCCCAACTTTTCAACTACAACAATCCTTACGGCGCCTGCCCTACCTGCGAAGGTTACGGCCGTGTGCTTGGCATCGATCCGGACAAGGTATTTCCCGACAAATCAAAAAGTGTTTACGATGGCGCCATCGCAGCCTGGAAAGGTGAAAAATTCGGCGAATGGCTCGAAGCCTTCCTGCGCAATGCCCACCATTTCGAATTTCCGGTGCACCAGGCCGTGGAAAAACTGAGCAAAGATGAAGTGAAGTTGCTCTGGACCGGCAACCAGTGGTTCGGTGGTATCAACGCTTTTTTCCATGAACTGGAAACAAAAACGTACAAAATCCAAAACCGTGTGGTGCTTGCACGCTACCGCGGCCGTACCATTTGTGGCACCTGTGAAGGCGGACGCCTGCGCAGCGAAGCCCTTTGCGTCCGTATGGGCGGAAAAAACATTTCGGAACTTACCGACATCCCGCTCGACGAGGTGCTCGATTTTTTCCAAAACCTCGAACTCAGCGAACATGATTTTTCGGTGGCCAAACGCCTGCTGTTGGAAATTAAAAATCGCCTGAAATTTATGGTGGACCTCGGTTTGGGCTACCTCACGCTCGACCGCATTTCCAGTACACTCAGCGGTGGCGAAACCCAACGCATCCACCTCACACGTACCCTCGGCAGCAACCTTACGGCCTCCATGTACCTGCTCGACGAACCTTCGGTGGGTCTGCACCCACGCGACACGGGCAGGCTTGTACGTGTGCTTAAGGAACTGCGCGACCTCGGCAATACCGTGGTGGTGGTGGAACACGAGGAAGAAGTGATCCGAAATGCCGACTTTTTGGTAGACATGGGCCCCGAAGCAGGTGTGCACGGCGGCAATGTGGTTTATGCCGGTCCGTATTCCGAAATCGACACGGCGGCGCCCGAAAGCCTTACCACCAAATACATGAATGGGCAAATGCGCATCGACGTGCCACTGGTACGCCGCAAACCCAATGAATTTCTGTTGCTGAAAGGCGCACGCCAGCACAACCTGAAAAACATCGATGTACGTATTCCGTTGCATTGCCTCACGGTAGTAAGCGGTGTAAGCGGCTCGGGCAAAACCACGCTTGTGCGCGACATCCTCTACCCTGCCCTGCAACAACATCTGCCCGAACAAAGCGGTAAACAACCCGGTTTGTTCGACGGCATCGAAGGTCCGATGAAAAAAATCGGGCGTGTGGAATTCATCAACCAAAGTCCCATCGGCAAAAGCAGTCGCTCGAATCCTGTGACCTACGTCAAGGCCTACGATTACATCCGCGACCTGTTTTCGAGCCAGCAACTGAGCAAAATACGCGGTTTTCAGCCCAAACATTTTTCATTCAACGTGGAAGGCGGTCGTTGTGAAACTTGCAAAGGTGAAGGCGAACAGGTGGTGGAAATGCAGTTTTTGGCCGATGTACACCTTGAGTGCGAAGAGTGCAAAGGCAGGCGTTTCAAACAGGAAGTGCTCGATGTTCAATACCAGGGCAAAAGCATTTTTGATGTTTTGCAAATGAGCATCGAGGAAGCGCTGGACTTTTTCAAAAACAACAAGGAAATCGTGGACCGCATCAGGCCTTTGTTTGAAGTGGGCCTGGGTTACGTACAGCTCGGACAATCGTCGAGCACCCTTTCCGGCGGTGAAGCCCAACGTGTAAAACTTGCCAGCTTCCTCATCCGTGAAAATTCGGGCGGCCACATCTTTTTCATTTTTGACGAGCCAACCACAGGACTTCACTTCCACGACATCCGCAAATTGCTCACGGCCATCAACGCCCTGGTGGAAAAAGGACACTCGGTACTTGTGGTGGAACACAACATGGAAGTGATCAAATCGGCCGACTGGCTTATCGACCTCGGTCCGGAAGGCGGGCGGGAAGGCGGCAACCTTGTGTACGAAGGCACACCGGAAGGGCTTATTGGGGAATCAAAGAGCTATACTGGAATTTATTTGAAGGAAAAATTGTAATAAAAGCCCGGGCGCTCAACAGCTTGAATGACGAAATACGAAATTTGATTTTTGAAATTAGATTTTGGGAAGTGCGCCTGGCAACCCTTGTAGCCTTTTTGTCTGAATCAGGATTCTCAGGATTGTAGGATTTACAGGATTTTGACTTGTGGAAAAGTGCAGATTTCCACTTTTTTCGGATCAAAATCATGTAAATCCTACAATCTGAGAATCCTGATTCAGACAAAAAGGTGGAGTGAGGGCCCTTAAATTCAAAAATCAATTTCATATCTCGTATCTCGTCATTCTAACTGTTGAGCGCCCGGGCAGTTCCCACGCTTCGGCGGGATGACAAATTCCGCATTCCACATTTCGCATTCCCTATTCAAACGATCCGTTAATACGTGGCTTTTTCAAAACTTCAACGTCTAAGCGTATGTTCGTTTGCTTTACGGTAAAGCCTTCGTACCTTTGCGCGAAGTTTCCCTCGGTTATTCCTTTGACTCAGTGTACCTGCCGTTCTGCGTTGGAACGGCTTCAACCCGTAGTTTTTCGCCATGAGCGATCCTATCCAACACGAATGCGGCATCGCCGTTTTGCGCTTGCGCAAACCTCTAGAATACTACCACGACAAATACGGCACCGCCTTCTACGGCGTGCAAAAGCTTCAGCTGCTTATGCAGAAGATGCGCAACCGGGGCCAGGACGGCGCCGGTATTGCCACCATCAAACTCAATCCGGAGCCCGGCACACGGTACATAAGCCGCAAACGAAGCAACGCGCCCAACTACCTTACCGATCTGTTTGATATGGTGTGGGGCCGTTTGAAAAACTTCACGCCCGAACAACTCAACGACCCGGCCTGGCTCAAAAACAACGCCCCATACGCCGGCGAAGTGCTGATGGGCCACCTGCGTTACGGCACCCACGGGGGCGACTCGATCGAGCAGGTGCACCCCTTCCACCGCCAAAACAACTGGATCAACCGCAACCTCCTGCTGGCCGGCAACTTCAACATGACCAACGTGGATGAGCTCTTTCAGGAACTCGTCGACCTGGGCCAGTACCCGAAGGAAAAAAGCGATACCGTGACCGTACTTGAAAAAATCGGTCACTTCCTCGACGATGAAGTGCAACGCCTGCATACCTGGTACAAACCCGACGGGCACAGCAACCAAAAGATCAACCAACTCATTTTCGACAACCTCGACATCCAGCGCCTGTTGCGCCGCGCTACCAAAAAGTTCGACGGTGGTTACGTACTCGGCGGCCTCATCGGCCATGGCGACGCATTTCTGATGCGCGACCCCAACGGTATTCGTCCGGCTTACTGGTACATGGACGACGAGGTGATCGTGGGCGCTTCCGAACGCCCGGCCATTCAAACCGTTTTTAATGTGCGTTACAAACACATTGAAGAAGTTAAACCCGGCCACGCCCTCATCGTTAAATACAACGGCGACGTATCCGAACTGCCGTTCACCGAGCCCAAAGAGAAAAAATCCTGCTCTTTCGAGCGCATTTATTTCAGCCGTGGCAACGACCGTGAGATCTACGCCGAACGCAAAAAACTTGGCGAACAACTAGCCCGACCTGTACTCGAAGCCGTGAATTTCGACCTCGAAAACACCGTCTTTTCCTACATCCCAAATACCGCAGAAGCCGCTTTTTACGGACTCAGCGAAGGCCTCGACAAAGAACTCAATGCCTGGAAACAGGACCAGATCATGAAGGCCAAGGACGGGAAAAAACTCTCGGCCGAAAAACTCGAAAAAATCCTCAATGTGCGCCCCAGACTTGAAAAATTGGTGCACAAGGATGAAAAACAGCGCACCTTCATTGCCAACCTCAAGCAGCGCAACGACATGGTGAGCTTCGTGTACGACGTAACCTACGGACTTGTGATGGATGGTGTGGATAACCTCGTGCTCCTCGACGACTCCATCGTGCGCGGTACCACCCTGCGCGACAGCATAGTGAACATCACCGCGCGCCTGCAACCGAAAAAAATCATCATTCTTTCCAGTGCACCCCAGATACGTTTCCCCGATTGTTACGGTATCGACATGAGTAAAATGCGCGATTTCGTAGCCTTTCAGGCCCTCGTTTCGTTGCTCAAGGAAACCAAGCAGGAACACCTGCTGCAGGAAGCCTACCAACGCTGCAAAGCTTCGGAAAACCTGCCGGTGGAAATGATCAGAAACGAAGTAAGCGTTTTGTACGATCAGTTCGAGTACTGCCAGGTCAGCAAACGTATCGCCGAAATTGTTACCCCTGAAGGCATCATTCCCGAAGTCCACGTCATTTTCCAAACCATCGAAGGGTTGCACCAGGCCACGCCACAACACTCAGGCGACTGGTATTTCTCGGGCCGTTACCCGACACCCGGTGGCAATCGCGTGGTGAACCGCGCGTTTATGAATTTTGTGGAAAATGTAGACGCCCGCGCTTATTGATTTTTAACCTGATACGAATCCAGGGGCACAGCGTGGTGCGTGCATCGAACTTGAAAACCGTTCTGAAAAAGAGGAGATGTGGATGGAGGAAGGGCGGGAGCGGTCGATCCGACTGGCCCCTCACATTTGAGGGGCACAGCCTGGATCAAAACACGCTTCATTGTCAAACTGTTGGCGCCCTTCAAACCGCTTGGATGCGGTTCTTGATGAACACGGTTCAAAGGTAGGTAAAGGCAGGCTTGACAGTTGGGACATGATACCCCGGTAAACGGGACTTTAACGGCTATTTTTCCCTTTTTCAAATGGATTAACCATCATTTCTCGCATCACCGGGGGTTGGTTCTGCATAATCGGAGGGCGAACGGCCATACTTTTCACGGAACAATTTGGAGAAGTGTTCTGTGTCGGTCATGCCCGAAGCGAGCACCACCGATTTCACTGTGCTGTATGTCCGGTTCTCCAACAACCGTCGCGCATGAGCCAGGCGTGCTTCGCGGATGTATTGGACAGGGGTAAGTCCGGTAAGTTGCTGCAAACGGCGGTTGAGTTGCCGGCGGCTGATGAACAGCATGTCGCTGAGTTGATCCACATTGAAGTGGGTATCGGGAAGATTTTGCTGCACCATTTTTTCCACGTCTTCCAGCCAGGCCTGTTCTTCGGCCGAAAAAAGCGGACGAGGCGTTTGTTTCTCCTCTTTTGAAGTTGTGGCTGTCGTTTTGCGTTGCAATACGTTGTGCAGCAGATTGTCGATGCGGGCACGCAATTCTTCTTCCCGAAAAGGTTTGAGCAGGTAGTCGTCCACCCCCAAACGCAGCGCGTTCAGCTTGTCCGTCCAATCGGCCCGTGCAGTAAGCATAACCACCGGCAGGTGGCGGTAGGCATCGTTGCTTTTAAGATGTTCCAGCAACTGGAAACCATCCATCACGGGCATCATGATGTCCGACAAGATAAGGTCAACTTCATGATCATCTTGCTCTAGCACATCAAGGGCTTCACGGCCGTGACGTACGCCCACGACATCGAAATCGGGTTTCAAAAGCGAAAGGAGGTATTGCAAAAGGCTGTCGTGGTCTTCAACCACCAACAAACGTGGTTTCGATGGGGAACGTGAAACTACCTCCCCCTGATCCTCTTTCTGCTTAGTTCCAAAAGGCTCGGACAGCATCGTGTCCGCAACTTCTTCGATAGCGTCGGCAACTTCCTTTTTGGGGAAATTGAAATAAAAAGTACTGCCTTTGCCCAAAGCGCTTTCTACCCGCAGGCTTCCGCCAAACATACGTGTCAGTTCAAAACTCAAGGCAAGCCCAATTCCAGTACCTCCTTCGGTGGCGGTATCCGGACGTTTCGATTGGTAGTAGCGGTCGAAGATGTAGGGCAGATCGTCGGGGTGGACGCCTCGTCCTGTGTCCTTTACCCTAATTTCCAGGTTATCCGTATTTTCAACCACCTGAACAAGCACACTTCCGCCCGCCGGTGTAAACTTCATCGCATTGGAAAGCAGGTTGTTCAGGATACGCTCTGTGTTTTTAACGTCGAGCATCACCACAAGGTTTTTCCTGGCCTGGTAATCTAAACTCAAATCGATGTTGATGCGTTTGGCATGCGCTTCAAATTGGGCCACTTGTTTGCGCAGCAAGGATTGTAGATGGGTTGGTTTTTCCGCAAGTTCCAGTTTGCCCGATTCCAGTTTGCTCAAATCCAGGATTTCCGCCAGAAGCCGGAGCAATTGTTCACCGTTTTGTGAAGCCAGGTTGAGCAACTGGCGGCTGGGATCGTCGAGTTTTTTGTTTTTCAGGACGGTATTGAGCGGACTGAGCATCAGCGTGAGCGGCGTACGAAGTTCGTGCGATACATTGGCAAAAAACCTTGACTTCAGGGCGTCCAAATGGCGCAGCTCTTCCGCCTGCCTTTCAATGGTCTGGTTGTCCAACTTCAATTTGGCCGTCACCCTGGCTATTTCAATTTCAAGCGTAAGTTGTTGTTGCTGGTGCTGCCAGTTGCGCAGGAGGAATATGCCGTAAACAAAACTTACGAGCAACAAGCCCAAAAGAATCAAAAACCATGGACGCAGGTAAACAGGCCACATCACATGAATGGGTATGATTTCCTCAGCCGACCAGGAGCCGTCGGACGACTGCCCTTTGATGCGCAATACGTGTTCGCCGTAAGGCAAACCGCTGAGACGCAGGGTGCGTTCGGTTTGGTAGTTCCAGTCATTGTCCACCCCATCCAGCTTGTAGGCGTATTGTGCATGGTTTTGGTCCTCAAACGTGAGCAGCGACATTTCAAAAACCAAAAAACGGTCGCCCGGATAAACCGTGATTTTTTTGTTGGCAAGCAGCGACGCCGTACGGTCTTCGAGTTTATCGGTACCCCCATCGAATTGCTGGAATAAGGCGATGCGCAACGGCGGACTGTACGTTTTGTCTTTTCTGGAAAACGACCCGGGGTGAAAAGTGGTTATACCATTGAGTCCGCCGAAATACATCCTGCCGCTATTGTCCATAAAATGCGACAACCGGTTGAACTCGTTGTGCGCAATGCCGTCGTGCACCAGGTACGTACGTGTTTTGCCCGAACTGCGGTTGAATTGCATGAGTCCGTTGTTGCTCGTAAGCCACAAATTGCCCAACCCGTCGGGATAAACGGCGTAAATGTTGTTGTTGGATAAGCCGTCGACACGGGTGTATTGCCTGATGGTGTTGTTTTTTTTATCCCAATGCAGCAAGCCGGTAAATGCCGTACCTATCCAGTACGTACCGTCCTCGTCCTGATAAAAATGTTGGAATTCATCGGTTGGCAGGTAAAACTGTCCTTCCCCCTTCGACCAATACCTGGCTGTAATGCCCTGGGATGGGGCCCAGGTATACAATCCGGAACTTGAACAAATCCAAACCTGACCTTTGTTGTCGGGTGCAATGAACAATATGTGGGCATCGGCAAGTTCGTTGAACTGGTTGTACCGATCGAAAGCTGCCACTTGATTGCTGCGTACATTTACGGTGTACAATCCACGTTTTCCACCAACCAAAAGCAGGTTGCTGTCGGGTTGGTACATGGCCCAGGCAACCAGGGACGGTGGAAAATTCCAGGTGAGGGTATCGCCGGTGTTTTTTTGGTACCGCAAAACCCTTGCTGAGGAACCTACATAAAGAAATTGCCCGTCCGGACTGTTGTAGAGGCCCAAATGCCCCCATTCGTGGGCGTTTTTGTACAGCAAGGTTTTTTCATTGCCTTTGCGGGCAACGCGGTACAAACCGTCTTCCTGCATGTTGACGTACAGGTACTCTTCATCGACAAATATACCTCTGCAGGCATTTCCTTCACCAAGGGTTGTTTTACGTGCAGACTGCATCATGGTGTTGAACCTGTTGGGCCTCACCCGGCTGCTGTACACGCCAAAATCGCCTCCGATCCAGATGGCGCCGCTTCGATCGCGCAAAAAAGAACGCAATCCGGTGGCATCCAATTCCGGAAATTGTTCACTTAAACTCACCACCACCGAGCCGCCAGGGCTCAACAGTCGGTTGTGCGTCCACATCAGTCCCGTACTGTCGAACCTGAAAATCAGTTCCGGCACGTAAGGGCGTTCCTGCTGCACGGTTTCGATGGGTACTTCCTTGCGGTTGCCTTGTGTATCGATGTAAAAAATGCGGTCGACACCGCCGGAAAAGGGGCCTGTAGCGTAATAAAATTCCACACCGTTTTGTCTGCCACCCATTCTGAGTTGAATGCGACCATCGTGTACGAAACGTTGCAACACCTTCCCCGTAGAGTCGATTTCCATCAGCATGGTGTCGTTTACAACTCCCCAGAGTGTTCCATGTTCGGAGACTTCGGACAGGAAAAACTGCTGCCAGTTGGCAGGCAAGGACGCTGATTTTAATCCCCTGGAAGGGTGGTACGACATGAGCCTCAGCGGCGCATCTGCTAAAAAATAAATGGTGCCTTTGGACGATTTTTTAAGCTGTCCCCTTGGGTTGTTGTAGTGCAGCTTCAGGTCGACGCCAAATTTTTCTTTTAGGGTAAATACTTCTTTGCGCAGTGGGTGGTACAAACAGATGGTCGGCTGTGAGACCGGGCCCATCAGCCACAAATAACCGTTGTCATCCTCCGTAATGGATTCGATGTCGTTGAAAGGCAAACCGTTGCGTTCGCTGGTGTGCCATGTAAACCGGTAGCCGTCGAATCGGTTCAAGCCATACCGTGTACCGAACCACATAAAGCCTTGCTTGTCCTGGTGAATCGCGTTCACCTCACGGTGTGACAACCCGTTTTCAACACCGTAAAACTGGTTGCGAGCAACATACGACTGAGCCTGCGAGCTTGTGGCACCAAGTGTCGCCAAAAAGCAACAAACCAAATACTGGAAAGCATTCAGTGTGTATTTCCCACCAACAGTTTTAAAAAGCATGTGTTTACTGCGATTAAATAGCGGTTTTTTTCGTAATCATCTACGCAGGGGCGTTCGAACAAGTTTTACAAAAATAGGTAAAATTCCATATGACGCAAACCGGGAACTTATTCCGGATTTGCTTTGAGACGAAAGCGGACATGTTCTAAGCAAAAAAGCATTATTTTTGTTGTAGTGGTGAAGATGTTTACCTTCCTTTACCGCAAGCATCAAATAATACACAAAAACATGCATACAGGACTCGCCGCCGCCGAAAAAAACCTTGGTAAAATGGGCTACCTCGATCTCGTAGTGGATCCCCAACTCGATCTTGTTGAAGCCATTAACCGTCTGAAAAAAGAAAAAAACGCCGTCATTCTGGCCCATTACTACCAGGAATCGGAAATTCAGGACGTGGCCGACTACATCGGCGACTCGCTCGGCCTCTCCCAAAAAGCCGCACGCACCGATGCCGACATCATCGTTTTTGCCGGTGTGCACTTTATGGCCGAAACTGCCAAAATGCTTAGTCCGCAAAAAAAAGTGCTGCTGCCCGACCTCAAGGCCGGCTGCTCTTTGGCCGATTCGTGTCCGCCTGAACTGTTTAAAAAATTTAAGGAAAAATACCCCGATCACATGGTGGTGAGTTACATCAACTGCACCGCCGAGCTCAAAACGCTCACCGACATCTGCTGCACCAGCACCAATGCCGTGGCCGTGATTGAAAGCATACCCAAGGACCAACCCATCATTTTTGCCCCTGATAAAAACCTCGGCGCTTACCTGAATAAAAAAACCGGCCGCGACATGGTGCTCTGGAACGGTGCCTGCATGGTGCATGAAATTTTCGACCTCGAACGCATCACCAAACTCAAACACCGCCACCCCAACGCCAAATTCATCGCCCACCCCGAGTGCGAAGAACACATCCTTGCCATAGCCGACTTCATCGGCAGCACCACGGGACTCCTGCGTTACACCATCAACGACCAGGCCACCGAGTTCATCGTGGCCACCGAAGCAGGCATTTTGCACCAGATGCAAAAATCCAGTCCGGACAAAACCTTCATTCCTGCGCCGCCCAACAACAACTGCGCCTGCAACGATTGTCCGCACATGAAACGCAACACCATGGAGAAACTTTACCTCTGCATGGAACACGAATTGCCGGAAATCATACTTGAAGACTGGGTCATCGAACAGGGCCGGAAATCCATTGACCGTATGTTGGAAATTTCGGAGGAAGCGGGATTGGGGTTGAGGGATTAGGGAATGGGGAATTTTTAAAACAACCGCAACTGCGCCGTTTTATACCCCTCATGCAAATCACAATTCAACTTTGGCATTTGCCTGCCGGCAAAAAACTTCTCACGCGCAATTCGGAACTGCTCGCGGATGATTTCGGCAATTTTGCCTTCCCCGCGCATGCGTACGCCGCTGCGGCTGTCGTACAAATTGCCCCCGTGGGCTTCCCTGATTTTGTTTAAAATTTTCTCGGCCCTGCCGGGTTCGTTTTTGCGTAGCCAGTCTTCAAAAATGGCCGCCACGTCGCCGTTGAGGCGGATCATGGTGTACCCGATGCCCAGGGCGCCACGTTCGGCAACCGCTTTGGAAATCCCGAAAATTTCGTGTTCGTTGAGACCGGGAATGATGGGCGCTAGCATCACAAAAACGGGGATACTGTTGGCGCTCAGCACCTCCACCGTTTTTAACCTTTGTTGTACAGAAGCTGTTCGCGGCTCGAGGAAACGCCTGAGTTTGTCTTCGAGTGTGGTGATGCTGATGGCTACGGTTACCAGGTTTTCAGAGGCAAGTTTTTTTAACAAGTCGAGATCGCGCAGCACCATGCTGTTTTTGGTGATAAGCCCCACTGGGTGCCGGTATTTCCAAAAAACCTCCAAACAAGCGCGTGTGATGCCAAAACGGCGTTCGGCTGGTTGGTAGGCGTCGGTATTTCCGGAAAACATCACCGGTGCGGCTTTCCATGATTTTTTCTTCAATTCCTTTTCCAGCAATTCCGCCGCGTTGCGTTTCACCAGGATTTTTTGTTCAAACTCTACGCCTGCACTGTAACCCCAATACGGGTGGGTGTTGCGCGCATAGCAATACACGCAGCCGTGCTCGCAGCCCTGGTAGGGGTTCAAACTCCATTCCATGGGTATGTCCGGACTTTCCACCTTGTTCAAAATGGTTTTCGGGTGGGTTTCCAGGTATTCGGTTTGCAACTCCGGCGTTTCCCAATCGGCCTCGGCGAGAGCCCAGTCGATGGGTTCGGTGTCGCGTTGCAACTTTTCGTACGGCGAAACCGGGTTGATCTGTGCGCCCCGGCCTTTCAGGTAGTTTTTTTGTTTCAAAATGAAATAATATTTGATACAAATTTAAAACATTTTATTTTATTAGCACCATTTTTTTCGTTGACACGGAGGACACGGAGGAGGACAGAGAACACAGAGGGGTATCCGGTTACGCCGTCTACAAGCGTAAATGGTATAGACGGCGTAGCCGGATACCCCTCTGTGTTCTCTGTCCTCCTCTGTGTTCTCTGTGTCGACGAAAAATCGCACCTTTAACTTCATGATCAACCCACCGCGCCACCTCACTTTGGGTTACAGGACTTTGTTCCTGCTTTTGCCGTTTACGGTGGAGGTCGACTTCGGTGCGTGGAGTCTTGGTTTGCCTTCCGAGCCAATCATCGGGGTTTTGGCTTTGGCGCTTGTGCCCGAAGCCTGGCGCAACCGTGATACGCTGTGGAAAAACGCCGGACTGGCCTGGCGCCTCGGCATTGTTTGGCTGGTTTGGATGGCCGTTGCCGCCCTTTTTTCCGGTATGCCGGTGGTTTCCTGGAAATTTGTACTTGTAGAAACCGCCCACGCCTGGGTATTTGGGGCGGGTTTGCTGCTTTTTCCCGGTTTGTGGACTTCCAGTTTGCCCTATTTTTTGGTTTCCATGCTTGGCGTGGAGGTATACACTTTGGTTCACCACGCTTTTTACGGTTTCAGGGCAGACCAGGCGATTTTGGCGCCCATGCCTTTTTTCCCCGACCACACGTTGTACGCCGCTGTGCTCACCGCAGCTTTGTGTTTGATGCCACTCACCGCACCCATTGAGGGGAATAGACGTTGGTTGTACGTTTTGCCTGTATTGGCTTTGGTGGCAGCTGCCAGCCGAGCGGCATGGCTTTCGCTGCTGGGGGCGGCATGGCTCACAGCACTTATTTCCAAGCCCCGTTTGCGACCTGTATTGCTGGGGTTGGCCCTTGTTGGCGGCATGGCACTGTTTTTTATAAAACCGCTTTTCAGCTCTGATGTATCGGCACTCGAACGCCTCAACCGCTGGCAATGTGTTTGGCAAATGGCTTCCGACAGGCCTGTGACGGGTTTTGGACCGGGTACGTTTATGTTTGAATATTTCGATTACCAACGTCCCGAAACCATGACCCGCATCAGTGTAACAGCGCCGATTGAAGCGCGAAGCCTTCACAACTACGGTCGCGGCGGCGGCGCCCATTCCGAATACTTCCAGGCATTGGCGGAAACGGGGTGGACAGGTTTGATTTTATGGCTTGTTTTTGTCTTTGTTGCCCTATTGTCGGTTTTCCGACAACCCATATCCCCGCAACACATTTTCTTTGGACTTGCTCTGATCAGTTTTTTGCTTCATGGACTGGTCAACAATTTCCTGCACGATGCACGCATGGCGCTTGTTTTTTGGGGAATTGTGGCTGTAATCAGTATTCCTAAAACACACCTAATCAACCATGATTAAACCGATCCCAAACCTTTTGCTTTTATTGGTCTGCTTCGTTTCATGCCACCTTTCGGCTCAAAGCAATGCCTGGCCGGCCACCATAAAACTCAAAGACGGGCAAATCCTGCAGGGTGAAATTGTTTATGGCGACGATGCTGAATCCCTTAGTTTTAAGGACGTTAACGGTAAGGAACGCACTTACATGCCGGAAGAGTTGGAGGTTTTTACAGTAACCATGCCCAGAAGTAAACCCGCTGCTTATGTTTCCAGATTAACGGTTTACGATACTTCGCCTCAATCTTCTGTTTCGCTCACCGAAAACGCAAACCCCGATTACAAAACCAAACATCTTTTTCTGCTCGTATTGCTTGAAGGCGAAACCAGTCTTTACAAATACGTTGATAAAACCAACCGATCCCATTTTTACCTGGAAAAAAAGGGGCAGCCCATTGAATACCTGCTCTACAAGAAGTTTTTGGTTTATGGGAAAAGCGGAAAAAAAGTCGTTGAAAACAAGCAGTACCTTTTTACCCTCAATCAAAACATGCAGAATTGCCCGGATGTGGCTGTAAAATCGCCCAAATATGCCCAGGACCAACTTTACAGCCTGGTTGAGGATTACCTGAAATGTACCGGCAAGCCCATCGTTAACAGCTATGTTGCTGATCCTAAACGCTGGAATTTTTCCGTTGCAGCCGGCGCAAACATCAATTTTTTGCAAATAAACAACGCCAATCCATGGGCCAACGTACCCTTGTCCCTTGATCCGTCCTTTGGGCCGGCATTAGGGCTCAGGGTCGAACGAACTCTGATTAAACCCAAAAGGAAAACCAGCTTAGGTGCTGATCTGAATCTCCGATTTTTTAAATATGCCTGGAATGGTTCCAGTACCGTGAACGACAGTACGACGTTTTCTTACAGCTCAGAATTAGAAGCTTCTTACCTCAACCTCGACGGCTTTTTTAAACACACTTTAATAAAAAACAGCGAAGCCCAACTGTACGTCATTGGAGCTGCAGGGTTTGGTTTTCGGTTAACCAACAACTATTCGGAAGATCAGGTATTCATTCAAAATGGCTGGATTGATCGTGAAACAGAAGAAAAAGGTGTTCTTTTCTACAATCAGCTTAACATCGGAGGCGGCATGGGTGTGCAATGGGACAGATTCGGCCTCGAAGGAAGGTTCCGTTGGAGCAACGGTATCTTCAACGAACAAGATGGATATTCCACAAAGGAATCGGGTGTACAGATTTTGATAACATACCGTTTGACCAACTAACATTTACTTTATCTACCCATGTTTAAAACAACCTCAAACTTCCTGCTTTTCCTTTTTTGTCTGCTGACAGCCAACCTCTTTTCCCAGGAATACCTTTACGACGGGGAAGTACGTACGTACGACGGAAAAGTACTAAAAGGCAAAATTCTAGCCGAAAACTGGCAGGAAAATCCCAAATCCATTGGTTTTACAGCTGAAGGAGGCTCTGCAAAAACCTTGTCGCTGGGACAGTTTGAATCGTTTTCCGTGACCCGTCCCGATGGCAGGCAGGAGAAATACCGTTCCCGCATGGTGGCCTACGACGAATCATCGCAGGAACTCGCCCGGCTCGACAACCAACAACAACCCTTACTTAAAACAGACAGCCTTCTGCTCCTGGTGCTTGTCGAATCCGAACTTAGCCTGATGTTGTTTACCGACACCAGAGGACGGGAACATTTTTACCTCGAAAAAAAGGGTGTCGCGCCGGAGTACCTGTTGTACCGCGAGTACCTGATCGACGGCCGGGCAGGAACCAAACGGGTGGCCAACAAGGCGTACTTGTACACGCTGGACCAGCATTTTCAGGATTGTCCGGCCATGACCGGAAATTCGACCGACTACAACCAAAAAGACCTGACCAATTCGGTGAAAGATTACCTCACCTGCAGTGGAAAAAACACGACGTTTGAATACAAAAAAATGAAAAAAGAATTGCGTTTCTGGCTTTATACAGGGGTGAATGCCAATTTCGCATCGATTACAAGTACTGAAAATAATGAACCCAACGAATTTACTCCCGGCGACCTCGGAACCAGCGTAAAACCGCTTTTCGGTATTGCATTGGCCCGTAAATTCAACAAAACCAAACGCCCGACCTACCTGCATACCGAGTTGATGTTGCGGCAATTCGAATACGACTGGACCTATTCCGAAATCATCACCGGTGGCGCCCAACTGATTTTTGATGGAAATTTAAAATCGTTGTGCATCGACATCAGTCCGGTTGTGAAGCATTCCCTCAGCAACGGCAGTATACAGCCCTACATCGTTGCGGGACCAACCATATCCCTCATGGGTTTTGATTTCGACATGACCAAACGCACGGTAACAAGTACCGGCGAATGGGAAGATGACATTACGTTTTACCCGGGACTCAGAGGGTCGCAATTTGGACTGACGGGTGGCATGGGACTTCGGTACAAAAGGCTGACAGGCGAATTACGCTACCGCTGGGGTACCGGTTTCACCGATTCGACCAGCAAAACGTCGTCGGACCAGTCCGTGATGTTCGTTTTGGGATTTTGTTTGTAACAGGTTACTTCACATCCTTCACCATCAAACGCAATTTCGACGACTTTTTCCACCACTCCTCGTTGATGTAAAACGCCATGTCGAAAGGACGGTGCCGTATTTTTTCGAAGGCGTCGCCCAGTCCGAAGCCAATGCCTGTAAAAACGGGTCCGTCGACCTGCTGTACACTGAAACGCACGTGGTTGTTGGCCAGTTGGCGGCTTTCGCCCGTGTCGGTCACCTGGCGGGCTACAAAAACGGGTTGTCTGTTTTGCGGTCCGTACGGTGCAAACCGCTTCAGCATATTCCAAAATTCGGTGTTTATCTGCTCAAACCTGATTTCCGAGCTTACTTCGAGCTGCGGCGCAAGTGCCGCATCCGGCAGGTTTTGCGCAGCGATTTTTTCAAATCGGTCGGCAAAAGCGGATACATTTTCTACGGGCATTTGCATACCCGCGGCAAAAGCATGGCCTCCGAAACTGTAGAAAAGGTCGTCGCACTGCTGAAGCGCATCGTACAAATCGAATCCAGGTACCGAGCGCGCCGAACCCACCGCCCTGCCTTCGCTTTGTGTGAGTATTACGGACGGCCGGTGAAACTTGTCCACCATCCTGCTGGCTGCGATACCGATCACACCTTTGTGCCATTCCGGATCGAACAACACAATGCTGCGGCGGTCGGACCAGTTGTTTTTTTCCGTAAACAAACGTTGCGCTTCGCCGGTCATGGCAAAATCCACTTCGCGCCGTTCGCGGTTGCGCTGGGCCAGGCGGGCTGCCTGGTCGAGTGCGGGCAATTTTTCGGTGGCCAGCATGAGGCGTACCGACTCGCGTGCGTCGCCCAAACGGCCGGCAGCGTTGATGAGCGGTCCGAGGCCAAATACCAGATCGTTGACTTCGAGTGGAAAATCGCGGTTGAGCTGCCGAATCAATGCCCAAAAACCCGTGCGTGGTTGTCGGTTGATGCGCTCCAGTCCGGCTTGTGTGAGGGCGCGGTTTTCGCCGGTCATGGCCACAATATCGCAGGCCGTGCTTAGGGCAACAAGATCCAGCAGGTTTTCGGCGCTTTCTTTGGGCCAGCCGCGATGGGTCGCCAGGGCTTGTGCCAGTTTAAAAACGATGCCACAACCGCTGAGTTCTTTGTAGGGATAAGCACAATCGTCGCGTTTCGGATTGAGTACGGCTACGGCGGCGGGTAAACCACCTTCGGGCAGGTGGTGGTCGCAAACGATCACGTCGATGCCGAAGCTGTTGGCCAGGTTGATTTGTTCGTGTGCTTTGATGCCGCAATCCATCACCACCATCAGCGTTGCTGCGGTGCTGCGGGCGTATTCCACACCTTCGAGGCTCACACCGTACCCTTCCTTGTCGCGGTTGGGCAAATAATAATCGAGGGATTTGTGGTAGGGCGCCAGCAAGGCGTAGAGCAGTGTAACGCAGGTGGTACCGTCCACATCATAATCGCCGTACAGCAGTATTTTTTCACCCGTATCGAGGGCTTTAGCAAGGCGTTCGACGGCGCTTTGCATGTCGGCCATGAGAAAAGGGTCGTGCCAGTTGCGTCCTGGTTTCAGGAAAGCGCGTGCTTCTTCCCGGGTACCCACGCCACGTTGGGCCAGCAAACGACAGAACAAATCGTCGATGCCCAGCTCGGCCTGCAGGTTGTGCACGGCGTTTTCATCGGTGTTGATGGTTACCCAGTTGTGGAGCGGCATGGTGTTCGTGCGCATTTAAATTTGCGCAACGAAAATACGGGGAAAGCGGGGGGAAGAAGCGGATTGGAGTAGGGAGAAGATATATTTATTTTAATTTAAAGTGATTTTATTGTTTGACAAATAAGCAACTAAGGTGTTCAATACTATTTATTTATAAAATGTAATTTTTATAATAAAATATTAAAAATGATGCCTAAATATGCAAATCGTCAATCCGCTACGCGCACGTAGAGGATTGACGAGATACGAAATACAATTTTTGAAATTGGAATGTGTGCCGGATAATGGTTGTACTCACAGCAGCGCCTGAACGATGTTTTCTTCGCTTACACCTTCTGCTTCGGCTTTAAAGTTGCGCACGATGCGGTGGCGGAGCACCATGTTGGCGATGGCCTGTACGTCTTCGATATCCGGCGAATATTTACCGCGGATGGCGGCGTGGCATTTGGCGCCGAGCACGAGGTACTGGCTGGCGCGCGGGCCTGCGCCCCACGAAAGGTAAGTATTGGCTTCTTTGGTGGCGCGGTGGGTACCGGGGCGTGTTTTGGCCACGAGGCCAACGGCATATTCGAGCACATTGTCGGCCACCGGAATTTTGCGGATAACCTGTTGGAACTCGAGGATTTGTTCGGATGTAAGGATGTGGCGCAGGTTCACTTCGCGGTTGGACGTGGTATTTTTCACCACTTCCACTTCGTGTTCGTAGGAAGGATATGTGAGCGGAATGTTGAGCATGAAGCGGTCGAGCTGGGCTTCAGGCAGCGGGTAGGTTCCTTCCTGTTCGATGGGGTTTTGGGTTGCCAAAACGAAAAACGGCGTAGGAAGCAGGTGGCGCTGGCCACTAACCGTTACGGAGCGTTCCTGCATGGCTTCGAGCAAGGCGGCCTGGGTTTTGGGGGGCGTACGGTTGATCTCGTCGGCCAAAACGATGTTGGCGAAAATCGGACCGCGGTTGAAGCGGAAATGCCGGTCTTCGTCAAGAACTTCGGAGCCCATGATGTCCGAAGGCATCAGGTCGGGGGTAAACTGAATACGTTTGAAGTCGAGGTCGAGCACTTCAGAGATGGTGCTCACGAGCAGGGTTTTGGCAAGGCCTGGCACACCAACGAGCAGCGAGTGGCCGTTGGAAAAGAGGGAAATGATGACAGCCTTGACCACATCTTCCTGACCGACAATCACTTTGCCGATTTCTGCCGAAAGATCCTTGTAAGCCTGGGCCAACGCGTCGACGGCGGCCACGTCCGATTGATACTGCGACATGCGGGTTTGTATGGTTAAATTTTGAAGTAGAAACTGTTAAGCACGCTTTTAAAGCTTGTTTGGGACAAGCTCTAAACGCGCCACGGCGGGCTTTGTTTCACCCGGTGAGGGGCAAAAGTAGCAAAAAGCCGCATACGACAGGAATTTGCCGACGAAGGCTATTCCTTCTCTTTGTCTTTCTTTTTGAAATCGCCGTCCTGCCAGGCTTTGAAAAATTGCCCCCAGGCAAGTGGACTGAAAATATTCATCGGAGGTGTTTGGCCGATGTAGTAGTATTGGCTGGATTGTTGGCGCAGGTAGTAGTTTGCGCTTTCCTTACCTGAATAGGGTACCATATCGTCGCTTTTACGCGCCTCGGCCAGGTAATCGTTGGCCAGATTCTCCGTAGCGCGGCGCTGAAGTTCGGGTGTGACGTCCATTTTCAGGAACTCAATTTTGAAATGCTCCCGGGAGGGCCAGGGGAAAATGACCGTTTCGGGCAGATTGATCGTATCGGTCGTCATGAGCTGTACGATGGAGTATCGATCCTGCGAAAGCGTATCGGGTATGGTGATGGTCACTTGTTGAAATCCGAGACAATTGAACCTGACCTTGTCGCCTTTTTCCACCACTAGGGTAAAAAAACCACGGTAGTCAGCGTACGTGCCCCTACTTTTTCCGGGCAGATACACACTGGCGTAAGGCACGGGCATCAATCGGCCGTCTGCATCGGTAAGCAACATTCCGGAGAACTGGATCAGGTCGGCTTTTGACTGTTTTTGATCATTTTGGCCCCAAACCAATGCCGCCGGTAGGCAAAACAGTATAACAAGGATGAGATTATGTTTCACGACTTTTTAATTTTTTTCTTACGATCAAACAAAGGTACGGGAACGGAACGTATGAATCTGCATTTTTGCGACAGCGACTCTTACAGGCTTAACGTTATATTAACAACATAAAATAGGACCAAGAACGGTACCTTTGCGCCTTGTTTACGTCTTGAACTCAAAACACATTCCTACATCTGATGTTGCAAAAAACATTTTTTACCCTGTTGGCCGCTTTTTTTCTCAGCGCCGCCACCCTATCGGCTCAAACCACCACTCCGAAATACGGTCACCTCAACCTTGGTAACCTGCTCGAAGAAATGCCCGACACCAAAAAGGCCAATGATGAACTGAAGGTGTTCGCCGACAAACTTTCTGCCAAGGACGACTCGCTCACCAAGGCATTCCAGGAAGCCTATGTTCAACTTGAAAAGGAATACAACGCCGGTACCCTTACCGCCGTTCAGGTTCAAACACGCCAGGCCGAACTCCAGAAACAACAGGAGCTCATCCAAAAATTTGAACAGGATGCCCAGCAGCAAGTTGCAGCCAAACGTGATGAACTGCTCAAACCCATCCTCGACCGCGTGGAAGCTGCCGTAAAAGCAGTAGCTACCGAAAACGGTTACCTCATGATTTTCGACACCAGCTCGGGTGCCATGCTTTTCGCCAGCGATACCGACGATGTTTCCAAAATTGTGAAAACAAAGCTGGGAATGTAAACCGGCAGGCAGCAGGCAGCGGTCAGTGGTCAGAAAAAAAATGAGCGTCATTCCGAAATCGGAGTGACGCTTTTTTGTTGGTTTAATGAAATTTTCGGAGCGGGGTACTAAGTCTATAGACGTGCCAAGTTTTAAGACCTGCCAAGTTTTAAAACTTGGCAGGTCTATAGACTTAGTGCCCCATTAGATAAAATGCTCATAATGAACAAGATAGAAGTTTCTGGCTTTTCGTAAAAATGTTGAAAGTTTCAACCCGTTTTTTTCCCTTTAAAACGATTGCTCCATCAATTGAAACTTAATGAATGCTGATAATTGACCGGATACAACCCAATATTTACCTCTCACTGCGTGCAAACTGCTACCTACTGCCTGCTAAGCGTTAAAAAACTGACCACTGACCACCGACCACTGACCACTTTTGTTAGCTTTGCGCTTCCTAAAATTATGCATTGTTCTCACCCACCGGGTGATCTAAGCTCTACAATCTGACACAACTACCTAAAAAATGAATTCATTTAAGACGCTGAACAACATTGCCGGATGGCTAACCTTTGCCATTGCGGCCGTTGTACTTGCTGCTGCGGCACAACCTACCGGCAGCTTGTGGGACTGTGGCGAGTTTATTTCCGGGGCTTACAAACTTCAGGTCGTGCACCCTCCCGGCGCCCCGATCTTCCTTATCGTAGGCCGCCTTTTTGCCTGGATAGGCTCCTCGGTTTCGAGCGATCCTGCCGCCATTGCATACAGCGTTAACCTGCTTTCGGCCCTCTGCACGGCTTTTGCCGCACTTTTTGTATGCTGGAGCACCACCATCCTGGCACGCCTCTCCCTTGTAGGCCGCGAAGAAGAACCCACAGGCGCCGATGCCATCGCTACGGTAGTGGCTGGTGTTGTAGCCGGTCTTTCCACCGCTTTCACGGTATCCATCTGGTTTTCGGCCGTGGAAGGTGAGGTGTACGCCATGTCGACGTTTTTTACCTGCATGACCCTCTGGGCCACGCTTAAATGGTACAACCTGCCCGACAAACCTGAAAACGACCGCTGGCTCATTTTTGCCTTCTATTCCACCGCTTTGTCCATTGGTGTGCACTTGCTCAGCTTGCTGACCTTCCCGGCGCTCGCCATGTTTTATTATTTCAAAAAAACCAAGGCGCCCAACTGGAA
This sequence comes from Saprospiraceae bacterium, assembly GCA_020847915.1. Lineage (GTDB taxonomy): Bacteria > Bacteroidota > Bacteroidia > Chitinophagales > Saprospiraceae > M3007. Next base: position 20,779 of record JADLBE010000071.1, read on the forward strand.
AGGCGCCGGTATCGCTGCCCTCGTGGGTGTGGCCTTCCTCGTGGGTGTACAATCGCTCATCATCACGGGTATTCCCAAACTTTGGGTGAGCCTCGATCGATTCATGGTGAACAGCCTTGGCTTGCCCTTCCACTCCGGTCTGGTGCCGTTGTTCCTGGTTTTTGGAGGCGCTATTTGGTATGGCCTTCGTTACGCCCGCCGCACCAACAACGGGTTGCTTCAACAAGTGGTGGTAGCCCTCGGCGTTACGGTGATCGCATACATTTCGTACGGCACCGTGGTGATCCGCGCCAACGCCAATCCGCCCATCAACATGAACGCCCCCAGCGACGCCACGCGCCTGCTGCCTTACCTCAACCGCGAACAGTACGGTGAACGTCCGCTTCTGCGCGGCGCCCACTTCGACGCCCGTCCGGTGGATTACGCCACGAAAAAACGCTGGGGCCGCGTCGGCGACCGCTACGAAGTGGTGGATGAAAAAGTAGATTACGTATACGACGGTTCCGACATGACGCTTTTCCCTCGTATGGGCGACAACTCGCAGGGCCGTCCGGCGCTTTACCGCCGCTGGATCGACAAACCCTCGGGCGAACCAGGCCTCGGCGACAACATCGAGTTTTTCATCAAATACCAGTTCAACTGGATGTACTGGCGTTATTTCATGTGGAACTTTTCCGGACGCCAGAACGGTGAACAAGGCCTCTACGCCTGGGACCCGAGCAACGGCAACTGGATTTCCGGCTTCGACGCCTACGACTCCATGCGCCTCGGCAACCAATCGGAACTGCCCGACCACCTGGCCAACAACCAGGCGCGCAACAAATACTACATGATTCCATTTTTCCTCGGTCTGCTGGGTATGTTTTTCCATTACCGCCGCCGTCCGCAGGATTTTGCCGCCCTTTTCGCCCTGTTCATCATTACCGGCGTAGGCATCATCGTGTACTCTAACCAGCCCCCCAGCGAACCCCGCGAACGCGACTACGTACTCGCAGGTTCGTTCTTCACCTACACCATCTGGATAGGCCTCAGCGTTTTGGCGCTTTTCGACCTCTTCAAAAGCCGGTTTAAACTCGGCGGTATGCCCGCAGCCGGTATCGCCGGAGCTCTCGCACTCAGCGCACCGCTGCTGATGGTGACGGAAAACTGGGACGACCAAAGCCGTGCCCGCCAGTACGCCAGCCGCGACTATGCCCGTAACTTCCTCGAATCATGCGCGCCCAATGCCATCATCTTTACCTACGGCGACAACGATACGTACCCGCTCTGGTACTGCCAGGAAGTGGAAAACATCCGTACGGACATACGCGTGGTGAACCTTTCGCTCATTGCCGTAGACTGGTACATCGACCAGATGCGCCGTAAAGTGAACAACTCGCCGGCCATCAAAATGAGCATCCCACAGGAAAAAATCCGCGGCTTCAAACGGATTCAAATCCCGTTCTACGCACCAGGCAACACCGAAAAAGTGATGTCGGCGGCAGATGTACTCAAATTCCTGGGCGAAGACCATCCGCTGCCAGCCCAAAGCGGCCGCGACCTGGATACCTACCTGCCTACACGCAAAATCGCCGTGCCTGTTGATAAAGCCGCCGCCATCGCCAACAACGTGGTTTCGGCCAACGACAGCACCATCGTGGATACCATCATGATCGATCTGGGCGACAAAACGACGTACATCATCAAGGACCAGCTGGCCATGCTCGACATCGTAACGTCGAACATCTGGGAACGCCCCATCTACTGGGCAGTAACCTGCCGCGAAGACCGTTTGCTCGGCCTTCAGGACTACCTCCAGCTCGAAGGACTTGCACTGCGCCTGGTGCCCATCAAAACCAAAAGCAGCATGAACCAATACGGTATCGTGGGTGCAGGTCGCGTGGATACCGACATCGCGTTTAAAAACATCATGGAAAAATGGCAGTGGGGCAACTTCGACAAGGAGCCCCA
>JADLBE010000072.1 GCA_020847915.1 Saprospiraceae bacterium
CGTACCGAACCTACCAAACGTACGAGCGTTTTCAAACCAATGAAGATGCGCCGCTTGGTGATTTCAGGGCCAGCAGTTATCAGCAATACCAGGGAGAAAAGTTGTCGAGGCGTTTCAACGCCTTTTCCTACTACCGGCTTTCCCAGGCCATGGATTCACACCATGTCGGGCGCGGGCGCGGATCGGTTGAAAACGCTTTGTCGCGGGTACGAGCAAAAACCCTGGTGCTGGGCATTGAAAGTGATGTGTTGTTCCCGGTTCAGGAACAGCAATACCTGGCAAGCCATATTCCCGGCGCCCACTACGAGGGAATTCAGTCAGCTTACGGCCATGACGGATTTTTGATTGAAACCGTCCTTTTAACTTCCATTTTAAACAAATTTTTGAAAACAACGCCTGTTGATAACAAAACGGGCAAAACCACGCCGCAGCTGGTCTGACCTCATGAAACAAACTTCAAACACAAAATCGCTCAACATCGGCTTGTTTGGACTGGGTGTTGTTGGAAGTGGTCTCGTCGAGATCCTGGAAAAAAACGAACACCCTGGATTACACTTAAGCAAAATTTGCGTGAAAGACCCGCTCAAAAAACGGTCGGTTGCTCAGGACAAACTGACTTTTGACGCTGCTGATATTTTGAACGATCCTTCCATCAATGTGGTGATTGAAACCATCAACGGCTCGGATGATGCATTTGGCATTGTTTCCGAAGCCTTGCGCCGGGGCAAAGCCGTCATCAGTGCCAATAAAAAAATGGTGGCCGGGCATTTTGCCGAATTGTTGTCCATCCAGGATGAAACAGGCATGCCCCTTTTGTACGAAGGTGCGGCTTGTGGTGGCATTCCCATTGTGCGTACTTTGGAGGAACATTTTGGTTCCGAGCCCCTGGAAAGTGTAAGTGGTATTTTTAACGGCACTTCCAATTACATCCTAAGCAACATGTTCCGCAACGGCTCAACGCTGGATGCCGCCCTTTTGGATGCGCAGAGGCTTGGATTTGCCGAACTTGACCCCTCGAGCGACATTGGTGGCGACGATGCGAAATACAAACTGATCCTGTTGGCTGCCCACAGTTTGGGCATCATGGCCCGTCCCGAATCGGTGCTCAGTTTGGGCATACACCATCTGAGAAAAGCCGACATTGCTTATGCCAGATCATTGGATTGCAAAATCAAACTTACGCCTGTAAGCCGCCGTGTGGGTGAGCACAAACTGGTATTGTATGTTTTGCCTTCACTGGTACACGAGGAGCATTTTTTGTACCATGTTGAAAACGAATACAACGGCGTGGAGATCCAGGGCACGTATTCAGGTTTGCAACATTTGAAAGGAAGGGGCGCCGGAAGTTTGCCTACAGGTTCTGCGCTGCTTGCCGATCTGAATGCATTGCGCCATGGTTACCGTTACCAATACAGAAAAAAGCGCCTGAACGGCCAAAGTATATTGGAACAAAACCACGAGCTCAACCTGTACATTCGTGCACCCAAATACATTCGTCTCGATGAATTGGGTGTAAAAAACGCGCAGGTTATTGATGAAACGGAAGAAACGTACGCGGTAACAGGCATTGGCATTTTATCCCATTTGTTGGACAAAAAGCAGTGGTTTGAGGACCATAAAATCTTCATTATGCAAATTTCTTAATATGCCGCATAAGCGACAAATATAAAAAGAGCCGGTACTCTTGTATGGACTTCGGAAAAGTTTTGCTTAATTTGTGTGCTGCTAAAGGTATTCCCAGTACCTGACCAACCCAACCGCAGCCAAAAGTTTCTCTTTTTACTTTTCAATCCACCCGACCATGAACCGATTGTCGACCATTTTTTTATTGCTATTTTCGTGGGCAGTGACCGCACCGGCACAGGATTTTACCATTTTTAACCAGGTTATTGGCTCCACAGGTCATTTTGCCGTTGAAGGCGACCAGCAATGGACCTACACCATAGGTGAGGTGGTGATAGAGACCATGAGCGCCAACAACCGCACGCTTACCCAGGGCTTTCACCAACCGGAGTTTTCCAGGCCTGTTTCCACCATCGATCCTGAACTCGCTTCCTGGAACATTCAAGTGTTTCCAAACCCTACCGTCGACGTACTCAACGTTCGATTCGATGCCAACCTTTCAGGTGTTTTGGATGCTGTGGTATTTGACCTTTATGGCCGAATGCTTATGCAACCCAAAATACTTGACCAGGCCACGGGCTCAATCATCGATTGTACCAACTGGCTACCAGGTATGTATATCCTTCAATTGCGCGATCCGCAATCCCTTGCTACTGCCACGTATCGCTTCGTCCGCTTGTAGATCCTATACGAGAGGACTTTCCTTTATTATCCCTTTTGTTGAACATTCCAAAACTGTTGAGCCATGAATCGGCACATTTTACTACTTGTATGGATGCTTGTGGGCTTTGCTTCAGGCCTGTATGCCCAATTTACACCTCAAGGCTTTAGTTATCAAAGCATTGTGCGTGACCAAAACGGCGATCCTCTGGGCAACCAGACCGTCGGACTTCTGTTCACCATCCGCAGCGGTGCGCCCAACGGGCCCATCGCCTATTCGGAAAAACAAACTTTGTCTACCAACAATTACGGACTGGTAAACACCGACATTGGCACAGGAACACCCATCCAGGGCACCTTTGCTTCCATCAACTGGGGCGGTGGCGCCAAATACCTTTCGGTATCCATTGAAACAATGCCGAACATCTTTGATGAACTGGGTTCGACCCAACTCATGAGTGTTCCCTATGCCTTGTATGCTCAAACTGCTGCCAATGGCGGCGGTGGCGGTGGCGGCGACAACTGGGGCAGCCAGGTGGTGCAAACCAGTCCTGCCATCAGCGGAAACGGTACAGCAGCCAGCCCCCTCAACATTGCCCCACAGGGCGCGCAACCAGGTCAGGTGCTCAAATGGGACGGCACCAAGTGGATACCTCAGGACGACGTCAGCAGCACAGGCTCGGGTGGCGGAACCTTGACCCAGATCAATACCGGCGCAGGCCTTACCGGTGGCCCAATTACCACAACCGGCACCATTGGACTAAGCAACACCGGCGTCACGCCAGGCTCGTACGGCAGTGCAAGTCAAATTCCTGTTATTACTGTTGATGCACAGGGTCGGGTAACCGGCGTATTTAATACCGTTGCTTCGCCTGGCACCATTACCCTCAATGAAGGCAATGGCATCGATGTTCAACAAAACGGCACGATTTACACTGTTACCAACACAGGTATACTCACCACCACGCAGGCCGACGGCGATGTAACCGGCACATTCAGCAACTTGCAAATCAAACCCAACGCGGTAGGAACCGGAGAATTGGCAAATGGAAGCGTAACTGCTGCCAAACTCAACAACATGAGCGCTACCAACGGACAGGTGCTCAAATGGAACGGTACCGCCTGGGCGCCTGCAGCCGACCAGGGAGGCACTACCAACTTGTTCGCCGGTACGGGTATTTCCGTTACAGGCGCGGCACCCAACCTCACCATCAACAATACCGGTGATACCAACGCAGCCGATGACATCACCACCGCAACCCTTGCCAACGGAGATGTAAGCGGCCCGTTCAACAACCTACAGATCAACAGCAGTGCCGTAGGAACCAACGAAGTTGCAGACAACGCCATCACCACCGCTAAGGTTAACAATGGCGCCATCACTGCAGCCAAGCTCAACAGCATGAGCGCTACCAATGGACAGGTGCTCAAATGGAACGGCACCGCATGGGCGCCAGCACCCGACCAGACCGGCGCAGGCGCAGTTGTGAACGCAGGACCTGGCATCGATGTGGCAGTATCTGGCAATACGTACACGGTAATCAATACAGGAGACGAAAACAGTTTCGACGATGTAACCATTACATCCATTGCAGGCGGTGATCTGAACGGCCCTTTCAGCAACCTGCAAATCAATCCATTTGCCGTTACCAACACCGAACTGGCCAACAATGCAGTCGGAACCACCAATGTGATCAATGGCGCCATCACCGGGGCCAAAATCAACAACATGGGCGCCGCCAATGGACAAGTTCTCAAATGGAACGGTACCACGTGGGCACCCGCCAATGACAATGCAGGTGGCGGTACAGGCGACAACTGGGGCACGCAAACAGCAACAACCAACCTTACACTTTCGGGCAACGGCACGCCAGGCTCTCCATTGGGCATTGCCCCACAAGGAGCCGTAGCCGGACAAACACTCAAATTTAACGGCGTTACCTGGATACCGTCTCCAGATCTCAACGATGGTCCGGACAACTGGGGAACACAATCCGTGGAAACATCCCCTGAACTTATTGGTGACGGAACCAGCGGCAACAAACTTGCCATCGCTCCTCAGGGCGCAACAGCCGGACAAGTGCTCAAATTCAACGGCAGTACCTGGGAGCCTGATACTGATGCCAATGACGGTCCGGACAACTGGGGCACACAAACCGTAGAAACCTCCATCGAACTTATTGGTGACGGAACCAGCGGCAACAAACTTGCCATCGCTCCTCAGGGCGCAACAGCCGGACAGGTGCTCAAATTCAACGGCAGTACCTGGGAACCCGATACCGACGCCAACGACGGTCCGGACGACTGGGGAACACAAACCGTGGAAACCGATGGCTCTGCTCTCGAAGGCAACGGTACCCTCGGAAACCCACTGCGTCTTTCCCAACAAAGTGCTACTTCCGGCCAGGTGCTCAAATGGGACGGAACGAACTGGACGCCACAAAGCGATAACAGCGGTGGTGCCGGCGATTTTTACATTGGCGGCACAGGCATCAGCATCACGGGTACAGCCCCCAACTTTATCATCAACAACACCGGTGATAACGACAACGACCCGACCAATGAACTTCAAACCATCAATTTGACCGGTAGTGCGCTTACCCTGTCGAATGGTGGTGGAACTGTAAACATACCTGCAGGCAACAATTACACTGAAGGCGCAGGCATAGACATTACAGGCTCGGCACCCAACTTCACCATTGTGAACTCAGGCGATCTGAGCAATACCAACGAAATCCAAACACTTAGCCTGACGGGCAACCAACTGGACTTGTCCAATGGCGGCGGTTCGGTTGTACTTCCCGGCGGCAATACCTATGCTGCAGGAACAGGCATCAGCATCACCGGCACCTCGCCCAATTTTACCATCAACAACACCGGCGATACCGACAACGATGCATCCAACGAAATCCAGGACCTTAGCCTGAACGGAACCATGCTCGAAATTTCGGGTGGTGGCACAGGAGTCGATCTCAACAACCTGTTGGTTACCGTCGGACAAGGATTTTGGGCGTTAGCTGGCGCCGACATCAACAACGTCAATGCAGGCAATGTACTTGTTGGCGATCTTACGCCCGGTGTAGGCAAATTTCAGGTAAAAACTACAGGAGGCACCGCAGGCTTTTTTAGCTCGGTTGGTGGCAATGCGCTCCTCACCGGCGATGGCAACGTAGGCATCAACAACAATGCACCGGCATTCCGACTTGATGTTAGCGGCGAACAACGGGTCCAGGGCGTGGGTAATCTTCTTACACTAGAACAAAAAGTAGGTGGAGATTATGCAAAAATGTTGCTGAAAAACAGCGGCAGCATGGGCAGTTGGGAAGTGGCAGGTCAAAGCGGCGGCGATTTCTTCATTACCTATGCCCCTGTCAACTCCGCAGGAGGTGTACAACGCATCTTTTCTGCCCGCCAAAACGGTTCGGTTGGTATCGGTGCTGTAAATACTACAGCAACGCGACTGCGTGTATTCCATGAGGCTTCCAGTGGTCTTGGCATTGAAAACTCTGCTTCCGGCGGGTTCTGGGAGTTCTGGGTGCGTGATACCGATGGAGCATTGGTGCTTTACAACAACGCTCTCGGAGCTGTACCTGCGGGCACTTTTGCTTCCAACGGATTTTATGCGCCTTCCGACCGTCGGTTGAAAAAAGACATCGCCGCCGTTCAAGGCAGCTTCCTGGATAAAATCATGCAACTTGAAGCCTATTCCTACCTGTACAACGCAGAAAAAGATGAAGCAAAACGTTCCCTTGGCTTTATGGCCCAGGACGTACAGGTACAGTTTCCGGAATTGGTGACAGAAAATAAAAACCGCGAAGGCGATGGCAGCTTCCTGGCTCTGAATTATGCAGGATTAAGTGTCGTTGCCATAAAGGCCATTCAGGAACAACAACAACAAATCAAAAACCTGCAAAATGAAAACGATAAACTCAAACAACAAATGAGCGATTTCGAAAAACGCCTGCAGGCACTTGAAAACCAGCAAGCCAAACGCAATTAAACGTTTTGGCATTACCTTTGCAGATCGAAATTTGAGTCATCCCGGATTTTCGGCGATGACTCAAATTTTTTAATCCCGTATCATTTTCCCGCCTTAGGTTAACGAACCATAACCGGTACAACATGCGCCCCCTATTATTGCGATTTGCCTTCCTGCTTTGTCTGACGATACCCAGTGCCGTTGGTGCCATTGCGCCTCCCGACACCATGGATGTTTATTCCGTTTA
>JADLBE010000073.1 GCA_020847915.1 Saprospiraceae bacterium
AAGTAACTCTGGATGTAAAAAACATGCTTCTGGAACATCTTTTGGCGCAAGGCGATGAAGAGAAAATTGAAACATTCAAAAGGCTTGTTTTAGGGTGTGTCTGAAAAATGCTCACCGGGTTATGATCATTTTTGATTTCCGGCATTTGCTCCGTCCAAGGGCATGTTATATCTTCACCCAAACGATAAATACCATGAAACACCTGATCCTGCCAATCCTTATGCCGATTACACGGTGGAACTGATGTATGATTTTTTGAACAATTACACCTTAACCCGCGACATTGGCTCCGAATACGAGTATTCCAACCTTGCCCAGGGATTGCTCGGCCATACTCTGGGACTCAAAGCCGGCAAATCCTATGAAACTTTGATGATCGACAGGATTGCTACGCCGCTTGGTATGAAATCAACCAAAATCACCTTCGACGACCGCATGAAAAAAAATCTGGCCATAGGGCACAGCGGCGGCGTTCCGGTAGAAAACTGGGATATTCCCACCCTGGCCGGTGCAGGGGCCATCCGCAGTACGTTGCACGACATGTTGCTGTACATCGGCGCCAATGCTGGTTTGAAAAAAAGCAAACTTAAAGAAGCCATGGAACTTTCGCACCAGGTCCGCCACGACAAGCCGGGTGAAGGCACTCGTGTGGGTCTCGGCTGGCACATTTCCAAAGGCGCTGAAGGCGATGTGGTTTGGCACAACGGTGGCACGGGTGGATACCGAACTTTTGCAGGGTTTGTGGTGGAAACCGGAAAAGGCGTGGTCGTACTTACCAACTCCGACAAAGGCGCCGACGACATCGGTTTCCGGCTGCTCAACCCGGATGCCAAACTTATTGACGTCAAAAAATCGGCCACCATCGACATCAAAAAAGCCGCCGACTCTGGCGGAGCAGATGCTGCCTGGAATACCTACGTCGCTTTGAAAAACGACAAAACAAACACCGCTGCATTTGATGAAACAGAACTCAACAATTTGGGCTACCTCTATCTGGGGTCTGGAAAAACCAAAGAAGCGATCGCCATTTTTAAAATCAACGTGACGGAAGTCCCTGGTTCTGCCAACGTTTACGACAGCTACGGCGAAGCCCTGATGAAAGACGGTCAGCAGCAACCTGCCATAGAAAACTATGAAAAATCCCTGTAATTAAATCCCGGGAACACCAACGCTGTTGACATGCTGACCAAAATGGGCGTGGTAAAAACAGTAAAAGTAATAACCGTTGATGAAGCCGTTTTGCAGGCTTATGACGGCGTTTACGAACTGGCGCCGGGATTCGTCATTGCTGTCACCCACGAAGGAACACGCCTTTTTGGCCAGGCTACCGGGCAGGAAAGGTTTGAAATGTTTGCCAAATCACCCACGGAATTTTACCTCAAGATTGTGGATGCCCAAATCGTATTTACGGTAAATGGAGGCAAAGCGGAAAGTCTTACCTTGTACCAGGAAGGACAAGTGTTGCCGGGAAAACGGGTGAAATGAATAAACTTAAAAAACAATTAACTGTGCTACATACCATCATTCCCAAACTTCCCGCCAAAAACCTCGAAGCCACGCGCGATTTTTACGTGAACATCCTCGGGTTTACGTTGCTGTCGCAATATCCCGAATACCTCATCCTGTCTCGTGATGCTGTGGAAGTACATTTTTACCTCAATGAACTTGTCATTCCGCAGGAATCCGATTACATGGTTTACCTGCGGGTAAACAACATCGACGATTTGTACCGTGAGTTAACGGACAAAGGCGCCCGGAAGGCCGATTATGGCGTTTTGGAAAACAAACCCTGGGGACAACGGGAGTTTTCGGTGACGGATGTGAATGGGACTTGTTTGACGTTTGGGCAGGCGTATTAAACCCCATACCATGAAAAATCTTCTTTTTCTCTGTTTGCTCCCTGGCTTTGTTTTTTCTGCATTTGCACAAAAAACACAACCCAAATGGACGGAGGCTGACCGGCAGTATTTGCTCGATGGATTAAAAACTTCACAATCCGAGGTCATCAAAGCAGTTGAGCTACTGAACGAAAAACAACTGCATTTTAAACCGGACAGCAGTCAATGGTCCGTTGCTGAGGTTTTGGAGCATGTAGGCGTTTACGAGGAGTTGTTGTATTGGGACCTGTTGAACAACCAATACACCGAGGAACGGCCGGACCTTGTTGATTCCGTGGCAGGGAAGGACGCTGTTATGGTAGCTTATGCCACAGACCCCGCCAAAGGTCAGGCACCCTTTGCAGCACAACCTTTGGGACGATTTACCAACAAAGCGGAACTCCTGAATTTTTTCAACCGCTCCCGCAACGAAGTGATAAAAATGGTCCAGGAAACCGACGTAGATTTCAGATTGCATTTTATTTACCGACCACCCGATTGGGGCGTTTGGCACATCCGGGATCTTCATCAATACACTTTGTTGTGGATCGCACACACGGAAAGACATTTACATCAAATTGAAAGAATAAAAGCAAACCCTCATTTTCCCAAATTTTGAATTTAAACACCATGAAAACATCCTTAATTTTTACAACAATTACCCTTTTTATTTTCATGTCCTGTCAACAAACAGAAGACAAAAAAACAGAAATTGCAACAACCCCTGCGTTTAATGAAGCTGCCGAAACGGAAGCCATTTGGAAAGTGATTGAAAACGAAACCAAGTGTTTTTTCGACGGCAATTACGAATGCTGGGCAAACAACTGGAGTCATGAAAATTACGCCATGCAGGCCTGGAACAACGATGACGGCTCTTTTGACGCCGCCATAGGTTGGGAAAAAATAAATGCACAGGGTAAAGACTGGATAGAGAAATATTACAAAAATGGAAAAAATGTCATCCATCCCGTGGTTAAAAAAGAAAAACCTATTGTCAAGTTTTTTAATGAAAAAACAGCCTATTTGATTTGGAAACAATACAATGCTGACAAGGAAAATAAAAACTACAGCGTCAGCCAGGAAACACGCCTGATGGAAAAGGCATCGGATGGCTGGAAAATTGTAAATGTTACAGCCATTTGGAATTCAAAAACAAAAATTCCGGTGGACAGTTTGAAAATAGATTAATGATATCCGACTCCATGATAAAACGATTCCTGTTTACCCTGTTCCTTTTGAATTTTTCACTTTCCCTCTTTTCCCAATATGTTGAGTATGAG
>JADLBE010000074.1 GCA_020847915.1 Saprospiraceae bacterium
ATGGCAAACAGACCTACGTTGTTGAACACGGCCATCGAACGTTCCAAAGTTTCAACGGCTGTTACGCCTTCACCGGCTTCCACAGCCGTGAATTTGGCGATGTGTTTGCCGGCCTGGTGGGCGATGGACGACGACAGGAACCAGCAACCCATAAGGAAACCTACGATTTGCGCGGGCGCCAGTTTGGTAACCAGCGAAAGTCCGACGGGCGAAATCGCAAGTTCACCGATGGTGTGCAACATGTACAGCATGATGAGGAACATCGCAGGTACAAGGCCATTCACGGCGCTGCCTTTGCCGATGTTGAGCACCAGGAAGCCGATGCCAAGCAGCAGCAAACCAAAGGCAAATTTGTAAGGCGCTGCAGGTTCACGACCCGATTGTGCAAGTTTCACCCAGATCCAGGAGAAAATAGGCGCAAAAATCATGATAAAAATGGGGTTCACCGACTGGAAGTAGGTGGTGTCCAATTCAAATCCGAACAGGTTTTTGTTCACGTTGCGCTCCGTAAAGAGGTTGAGCGCCGAACCCGCAAGTTCGAAGAACGACCAGAATACAGTGGTAAACAACAACAGGATGATGATAACCCAGATGCGTTGTTGTTGCACGCGGTCGTATTTGGAAGCGGTGTACAGCAGGTAGCCGATCATGCCGGCGCCAAAAAGGCCCAATAATACGTCCACCACGTCGTTCTGCTTGATGAGCAGCCAGGCAATGGGTACCAGAACAATGGTGAAAAGGTAAGGCGCGCTCAAACCTTTGAGGCCAAGGAAACTTGGCTCTCCGGCAGGTTTCGAATCAGCGCCTGTTTCCGTGGAAACAGATTGGGTATGGTCGGGAACAAGTCCTTTGTCTTCGTACCAGCCTTTGGACTGGGCCCAAAGGAAAATCAGCAAACCGACAAACATACCAACGCCTGCTGCCAAAAAGCCGTAGTTCCAGCCTTCGTGGCGTGCAATGGCGCCGCAGGTAAGCGGCGTCAGGAAGGCGCCGATGTTGATGCCCATGTAAAAAATGGTGAATGCACCGTCGCGACGTGGGTCGCCTTCAGGGTAAAAACGGCCGATCATGCTCGAAATGTTCGGTTTGAAAAAACCGTTGCCCACCACCAAAAGTGCCAGACCGATGTAAAACAACACTTCGTTGTTGAGGAAAAGGGTAAACTGACCCAAAGCCATAAGAATGGCGCCCCAAATGATGGCCCGGCGGAAACCGATGAATTTATCGGCAAAATAACCACCGATGATGGGCGACAGGTACACCAGGGCGCCGTAAGCACCGTAAATACCGTATGCCCTGGCATCGTCGTAGCCAAAGCCACTGCGGGTTCCGTCCATCAGCTGTGCCGTCATGTACAGAATCAGCAAGGCGCGCATGCCGTAGTAGCTGAAACGCTCCCACAACTCTACCATGAACAACGCAAACAAGGCACGCGGGTGCGATTTGCGGTTCGTATAAATGACAAAAGCTATCCAGCCCAATACACCGAGCCAGGCAAAAAGCATTAGTTTGTAGTCAGGATTCATGAATAAGGCGTTGTTTAAAAAGTTGTTTTTTCGAAAAGAAAGGCAAATGTGCGAAAATTTTACCGGGCACATTCCTTTGCCAGTGCGTTAAAAATTCGGAACAAAATACGGCGCATGGTCGTGTATACTTATTTTTTAAGATAACTTTAAGGTCTAACACACTGATAGTCAAACCCGCCAACCCTTTTTCCCATGCCCCGACTCCTTGCGCCGCACCCACTTCCGGCATTATCTTTGCAAACTTTTTTACGACGCATCCTGTCATTTACCTCTGTTTTTCCAAAAATCGACCTCCCCTATGCTCCGCCTCTCCAGCTTCGTGGTACTGCTCGCCGCCCTTTTCGCCGCCTGTCAGTCCGAAACACCCACCGACAAACCATCACAAACCGCCCAGAAACAAATGGACGCGGGCATTGATACCCTCACCGGCGCCCCCAAAAAACAACCCAACCCCTGGTTCGACAAAGGCTGCGACCTGGTAACCACCGCCGAAGTGCAACAACTTTTCGGCATCGAACCCAAACGGGATGTCTTCAACGAACGTACCCTTAAAGGCCAAACCTTTTGCCTGCGCTCGTGGATGAAACCCAATTGGAAGGAAATCGAAAATGCCAACGAAAAACCAGGCGCGGCGTATCAGGAGTTTAAAAACTCGCTCATCATCAATATGCTCGACTACGGTACTGAAACCGTAGCCAAAGAACAACTCGACATGGCCCGGCGTACCCGCAAGGACCTCTACGAAAAAGAAATCAACGACCTCGGCGACGGCGCCCTGTGGAGCTCATCCTCCAATACCCTCATGGTGAAAAAAGGCCACCTTTTTATAAGCATTACCCTCGACTACGCCGGCACGCCCGAAGGCAACCTCTCCAAAGCCCGCGATGTAGCCAACCTGGCCCTCAAAAAAATGTGAGTTTAAAGTTTGAAGTTTAAAGTTTAAAGTGGGACTGGAGACAAAGTTTTGGTTAGATACCCGAACTTTGACTCCAGTCCCACTTTAAACTTTAAACTTTAAACTTCAAACTTCAAACTCCCTTGTACAGTCCCGACCAGCAACGCGAGCTCTACGAGCTTTCCAAACAGATACTCTTTTCTCCCGAAGCGCCCCTTGGCGACGCAGGTGAAGCCGCAGAGCGCGTGCAGGAACTGCGCTCTGTCATCCGTTTCCACGAGTGGAAATACTACGTCCAAAATGATCCGGTCGTCAGCGACTCCGAATACGACCAGCTTTACAAACAACTCGAAAATCTTGAACGGCATTTTCCGGATCTGGTTACCGACGACTCGCCGACCCGGCGCGTGTCGCCCGACCTGACCGGTGAGGATGTGCCCTTGGTGACCCACCTCACGCCCATGTTGTCGCTCGACAACTCTTACGACGCCGAAGACCTTGCCGATTTTGATGAACGGGTGAAAAAACTTTGCGGGCTTCCCAAAGATGCCGTGGTGGAATACGCCGCAGAACCCAAGTTCGACGGCGGCACCATCGTTTTGGTGTATGAAAACGATAAACTTGCCCGAGCCGCCACACGCGGCAACGGCGCCATGGGCGACGACATTACCGCCAACATGCGTGCCGTGCGCTCCATTCCACTAAAAGCCGCTTTTTCCAAACACGGCATCACAACGGTGGAACTGCGCGGGGAAGCCCTCATTCGCAAAGATGTTTTTGAGAAAGTAAATGCCCGCAGGCAAGCCAACGGCGACGTGCTGTTTGCCAATCCGCGCAATGCCGCCACGGGTGGACTGCGCATGAAAGACCCGCGCGAAACCGCCGAACGCGGCCTCGAAGCCTTTATTTACCAACTTGGCTACGCTACCGATGAGGTGGGCACCAACGCCATCGGAAATTTTGAAACCCATCGGCAAATGATCGATTTGCTCGAGTCCCTGGGTTTCAAAACGCCGTCCATGACCACCACCGCAACAGGTTTGCAACCCGAACGCATTGTGTGCCAGGGCATCGAAGCCGTAGCCGAATTTTGTACCCAGTGGCAGGAACAACGCGACAAATATCCCTACGAAATCGACGGTATGGTGGTGAAGGTGAACAGCCTTGAACTCCAGGCCCGTTGTGGATACACAGCCCACCACCCACGCTGGGCCATCGCTTTCAAATTTAAGGCAAGACAAGCCACCACCCGGCTGCGCGACATTGAGTTTCAGGTGGGCAAAACAGGCGCCGTAACACCCGTGGCCAAGCTCGAGCCCGTAGCCCTGGCAGGCGTAACGGTGCAAAACGTGAGCCTGCACAACGAAGAATTTATCCGAAGCAAAGACATACGCATCGGCGACCGCGTACTTGTGGAGCGCGCCGGCGACGTGATCCCGTACATCGTAAAATCCTTTGAGGAGCTGCGCGACGGGTCCGAAAAACCGGTGGTGTACCCGACGCATTGTCCCGTTTGCAACAGTGTTTTGGTGAAACCCGCCGATGAGGCCATCTGGCGCTGTGAAAACGCCGAATGCGAAGCCCAGGTGCTCCAGCGTATGATTTTTCATACGTCCAAACACGCCATGGACATCGAAGGACTCGGCGAAAGCACCATCGAACGTTTTTACAAACTCGGATGGTTGCACTCCATTGCCGACCTTTACCGGCTCGATTACGAAAAAATAGCCCGGCTCGAAGGATTTGGAGAAAAATCGGCCGCCAACCTTCGCAAAGCGGTTGACAAGGCCAAATCCAACCCCATTTACCGATTGCTTCACAGCCTTAGCGTGCACCACCTCGGACAAAAATCGTCGAAACTACTCGCCGCAGAAGTTGAAAATGTGTTCGATTTGCAACAATGGCCCCTCGAACGTTACCAGCAAATCAAGGACATCGGTCCGGTGCTCGCCAAAAATGTGTACCATTTTTTCCAAAACGAGCACAACATCGATCTTTTGCGCACCATGGAGTCGCTGGGCGTCAACCTGGCCCAAACACCCGACGACCAAAAGCCGCAAAGCGTGGAAGGTGGTCCGTTAAGCGGAAAAAGCATCCTTTTTACCGGTACCCTCACCACACTCACCCGCGAATTGGCCGAACAACAGGCTACTGCCGCCGGCGCAACGTTGGCCGGAGGTGTTAGCAAAAACCTCAACATCCTCGTGGTGGGAGAAAAAGCGGGATCCAAACTGAAAAAAGCCCAGGCATTGGGTACGGTGGAAATCTGGACGGAGGAGGAGTTCTTAACCAAATTGTCTTAACCCGGATTTAAGGGACTCGTCCCGTAGGGATCTGGATGGGGATTCGCTGGGATGGAGGGATTTGGAAGATTGGATTGGATTTTAAAAGGATAGCCCCCACTTCGCTCAAGACTGGGATAAATTTAGATAGAATGCTCTGCGCGAAGTGCGGGCTATCCTTTTAAAATCCAATCCAATCTTCCAAATCCCTCCATCCCAGCGAATCCCCATCCAGATCCCTACGGGACGAGTCCCTTAAATCCGGGTTAAGACACATTAATAGCGCAGCCGAGCACGTTTACACGGCCCGGCTGCTAAACCCCAAAAAACCAAATGAAAACAATCTTATCTTGTTGGTGCCTTCATTCTTAAACAAAGACGATGTGTAGACGCCCGGAGGTTGGGTGGGTCACAGATATTTTGTCAGAGAAAAGTCATTAATAAAATGGGAAAAGACCCGGCTCCGACATTTCGGAGCCGGGGTTCTCGCCTATGAAGCATAAGACATCTGAACCAAAAGAAAATACAGGCGGGCCCTGGAGCTGTGACAGCTTCAGCCGGGTAGGTATGTGGGTTGTATTTTCGAATTACCCGGCCGCCGATGGTGTAATTTTAGAGTACCGGCTTGGTATCCACAGGTTTCTATCCGGTCATAAGTTGCCCGGATGAAATCAATACAAAGGCAGGAAATGCCGTAATGAGGGCCCGAGGTTGCTTTCGGATGAAAACAACGAAAAAGCAGCACCCGTTAAGGCGTACTTACTGCAAAACCAAAATACATTGTTGGGAATAACCGGTGTAACCCGGCCATGGAGATGGATCACTTTCATGGGATGATGGTTTGACAAAAATCGGTAGAAACTGATGCGATTAAAATAAAATGTATGCAAATATAACCGTCTAAGGCATATTTGGGGCCGTCAACGTGCGTTTATGCTCGTTAAATTTTAAAATTTGTCGTCCATCTGTCATTGTTAACATTTGACATACGGCCAAAATACCCAATTTAGGGTATACTGTAAAAAGTGCAGGAGGAAATGGACGGAAACGGTGGGATCAAAAATCGGAGAAACCGGTCCAGCGGTTGCCAAATTGTTCCCAAAAGGCCAGCACCTTACTGCGCGATGGGAACTCGGAATAAATGTGGCCGTGGCGGATACTTTTCAGAACATGTAAGGTAGCTTTCGACACTTCGGAAGGCAGATTTTCGATGTCGAGCCATTGTACATCCTTGAATTTTTTCGGTTCCAAAGCTGCGGGTTCGCCATGAAAGACGGTTGCTTTGAAATACAGCACGAGCATGGTTTCGTCCTTTTTCAGTTTGTGCCTGTGGAGAACATGCACGAGGGTAAGGTCTTCCGGTTCGATGTGGATGCCAGCTTCTTCGCGTGTTTCACGGGAAAGTGCTTCACGGGCAAACTCCTGCTCTTCAACATTGCCCCCTATGAGGGAAAAACGGCCCCCATTTTGTTTCGTTTGCCGCAGGAAGAGCATTTTGCCTTTGTCTTCCAATATCAGCCGCACAGCGAAAATGAGCATAGCGTGGAATGGTCGGTTAGTCTGTTAGTCGGTTAGTCAGTTGGTCGGTTAGTCAGTTGGTCGGTTAGTCAGTTGGTCGGTTAGTCAGTTGGTCGGTTAGTCAGTTGGTTGGTTGGTCAGTTGGTCGCTTGGTCGGTTGACCAACAGACCAACCGACCAACCGACTAACCGACTAAACAGACTATTCGGAATAAATTTCCAGCATGGCGTCCTCGATGGCTTCCTTGGAAGCGCCCTGTATGGTAAGTTCTTTGCGCTTATCGGCCTGACGTGTGCGGATATCGACCTTATTTTGTTGAAAAAGGTCCTTTTGGGCCGGCGTGGTCAGCAGCCGTTCGATGCTGTTGAGCGTTCCTTTCTGAATGCTTTGCATTTTGCCGCGGTAGGTGGCAGGATCGCTTTGTTTGATCGGCTCAAGCTGGGCGATGTTGCGAAGCTTGCGGGCCTGGATATCGAACATGGTTTTGCTTTGCTCCGGACTAAGCTGGTACTTTGCCGTAAGCTTATCGGTGGCTTCGCGCGCAATGGCGGCGTCGGACGTGCTTACCAGGTTTTTGGGAGCGGCACTGTCCTTCGATTTGTTCTGGGCGGTTGCGCCAAATGCAAAGGCAGAGAGAAAAGTGAGCAGGATCAGGTATTGCTTCATGGCAAAGGATCTTTGTTTGAATACAGAGCCCAAAAGTAGGGAAAGTTTTCGGCTGAAAAAGGGGGGTGTGTAAAAGTGTCGTTTATCGCTCAAAGCGGCGTTATTGTCCAAGCGGTGGTTTGCCTGCTTCCACGAGTTTCCAGCCGGTGCCTTCCACCATAAATCGGATGATGTCGCGCACACTGTTTGCCTGGGTTTCGGCCTGGTTAAGGAGGTCGCTTTTGAGCGCAGATTCACGAATAAGCTCTTTGGCGCGGTCGTTGATGCGGTTGTAATCCTGCGGTGTGATGTCCACAAAATAACCCTCCGAAATGTCGTAATAATCGAGTTTGTGGTCGATGCTCAGGATTTTAGGTTCAGGCCAGGTACTCATAACGATGGTTTTGGTGCGCTCATCGGCATCGAATTTGAGGTTGTTGAGGTCGTAGCCGGCCGACACGGTGGCCTGCACGCGCACCAGCACTTTTTTACCGTAAAAATAACTCGACCACCCTTCCTGATTTTCGCTGTAATCGTAAATTTCGGAAAAATGACCCTCCACCGTGATGAGTTTGGTCACGGCTTCAATTTTTTCCAGCAAAACGGTGGAACTTTCCTGCGCCTGGTTGTGTGGTTTTGAAAACAAGCGGTAACTCAACCAGCCACCCAGCAAAAGGGCAGCGATGAGCAAAAGGGGTTGGATGGGAGAGCGCATTTCAGTAGACAGTGGTTAGTGGTCAGTGGTCAGCTTTGATTGACGAGATACGAAATTTGATTTTTGAAATTTGAATTGGATTTAAGGGATTGGTACCGTTGTGGATTAACGTGGAACGAATCCCCAAATCCCTTAAATCCAATTCAAATTTCAAAAATCAAATTTCGTATCTCGTCAATCAAAGCTGACCGCTAAAGGTAACGCGCTTTTAACTCAAATTTGAAAAGTGCCATTTGAAAAGTCCAAACGAACTGCAAACGCTGACACTGAACTGCGAACTCCGAACCTACGAACCTATCTTTGCCCAAATGTTTTACAAACACACCATGTTGTACCCTAACACCCGTCGCGTGCTGGCATCATGCCTGGTTGCGCTGTTTTTTTCGATCCAACTTGCCGCCCAAACCGATACGCTGCGCCTCATTTTTGCCGGCGACATCATGGGCCACGCCCCGCAAATCACCAGCGCAGAAGTGGTGAAGGACAAAAAATACAACTACGACCCCTGTTTCGAATACGTCAAACCCTTCCTGGAAGGCGCTGATTTGGCCATTGGCAACCTGGAGGTTACCCTTCCGGGCAAACCACCTTACCAGGGTTATCCGATGTTCCGCAGTCCCGACGACCTGGCAACAGCCCTCAAAAACGCCGGTTTCGACATCCTTGTGACTGCCAACAACCACTCCAACGACAGCCGCGGTCCCGGCGTGGTGAATACCCTGACCACCGTCCGAAACCTGGGTTTTCAACAAACCGGCACCTTCAAAAACCAGCGCGACCGCGAACAGTTTTATCCCCTCATGGTGTATAAAAACGGGTTTAAAATTGCGCTGCTCAACTATACCTACGGCACCAACGGCGTTCCCACCGAAGCGCCAACGGTGGTTAACCTCATCGACACAGCCCTGATCCGCCGCGACCTGGAAGAAGCCCGCGCCCGCAAACCGCACTACATCATTGCGTTTATGCACTGGGGACTGGAATACCAGCTTCAGGAAAATCCCGAACAACGCGCCCTTGCCAAATTTTTGATCAAACACGGCGCCGACATGATCATCGGCGCACACCCGCACGTGGTTCAACCCATCAAAATGGAGACAGCCCCGGGCCCCGACGGCAAAAACAAGGAGGTGCTCGTGGTGTACTCGCTCGGCAACTTCATCTCCAACCAGCAAAAATCGCATACCGACGGCGGCATCATGTTTCAGGTCGAACTGCTCAAGGAAAAAGGCTCCCCCGAAGTAAACGTGGGCAAATACGGCTACATGCCGGTGTACCGGTATGTACACAAACCCGCCTCCGGCAAAAGCACCTATTACGCTTTGCCCATCGAACGAACACCATCAGATGCCTACGTGATGAAAAACATGCCCGCAGCCTCCAAACAAGCCATGCAGCAATGGGGCGACGCGTTGAAAAAACGGTTGAACAATTCTAAAGAGTGGAAATAGTTTAAAGTTTAAAGTTTAAAGTTTGAAGTTTGAGGTAGGTTTGAAGTTTGAGATTTGAAGTTCATCTTTGGACCAAGTTTCCATTCTTCACTGATTGCACTTCGGACTTTAAACTTTAAACTTTAAACTTTAAACTCTCAAATGGTTATCAACTTAGCCGACACCAACTCCATCGCCAACCGCTTCGTGGCCGAATTGCGCAACGCAGAAGTTCAAAAAGACCGCCTGCGTTTCCGGCGCAACCTCGAACGCCTCGGCGAAGTTATGGCCTACGAAATTTCCAAAACCCTGGAATACGAACCGTACGAGGTAGAAACACCGCTTGGTACTGCAAACGCTTACCTGCCGGCGCAACGCATTGTATTGGCCACCATTCTTCGCGCGGGACTGCCTTTCCACCAGGGTATGCTCAATTATTTCGACGATGCCGACAACACCTTCATCGCCGCTTACCGCAAACACCACAAGGACGGCACCTTCGACATCCAGCTCGATTACGTGAGCACGGCCGACCTCACCGATTGCGTGCTCATCCTCGCCGACCCCATGATGGCCACCGGCGCCTCTGTCAACATTGCCCTCCAGAACCTCACACGTTTCGGAAAACCCGCCAAAATACACATCGCTTCCGCCATCGCCAGTGTGGAAGGCCTTGATGCCGTTCGTCGTTTGCACCCCGGCGCCCAGGTATGGCTCGGCGCCATCGACGAGGAACTTACGGCCAAATCGTTCATCGTACCCGGACTGGGCGATGCCGGCGATCTGGCTTACGGGGAGAAAATTTAAGGTTTATTCTTTCGCCAAAACAGTTTTCAGCCTTCGCAAAGTTGCCTGGTTATCCTGCGAATTGAAGGCCTCCAGCAAATCAAGCTTTTCGCGTTTGCTGAGGTGAAGGCTCATGGTAGCCTCGTTTTCTTTGCGCACAGGACGGTACGAAAACCGCAACATGTTCAAATTTTTGTCGCCCAACATGTTGTCGAGCAGCGACAAAACATTGTCCTGCTCAAAATCCTGGATGGTGGTCACACTTCCTGCCGCTTGTGCAGGTGTAAACAAGCTCTGAACAATGCCTTTGGTGTCGGAAGGGCCGATGGCATCAATTTTTTCAAAACAACGCATCTGTACGATCACCACGCCGCCAGTATTTTCCCTGATCCAGTCCTGAAATACCTGAACAAACCGCGCCACGGTGAGCAACCCATAATTGTCGCGAAATCCTGCATCAATGGCCTCGATGGCCGGTTTGGTGGGCAGCCATACGTTGGGCAGGATGAGCGGATAGGTGCAATTCATCCGCAAGGCGCTGGTGAACGCCAGGCTGTCGGCCTGTTGTGCGGCAAACATGCTGTGGAAATCCACGGCGTCGATTTCGGTTTGCAGGGTACGCCGGGCGTTGTCGGGCGGCCGCATGAGGTAGGAAAGGTTGTGCGGACTGATGATCAGTCGCCGGGCATCGTTCACGATGAACGGCGTAACAACAAGCATGGGAATCTGAGCCGTACGTTCGGGGTCGCGGTAATGGGCGAGGCGCAGGGTTAATAAGTCGCGGCAGTTTTCATTGAGTTGTTTTTCAAGAATGTAGCCACGGTCTTTGCGGTAGGTGTAGTTGCCCGATTTGAAGGTGCCGAAAGGAAAAAACAAATCGTTGGATGCGAGGGCAAAACTTACCGGATTGAGCAGGTCGCGACCCATGTCGTCGATCAAAACCGGATCGCGGCTGCTGAGTGTGCCGCCTTCGAGTTCGCGTCGGTAAACTTCCCGGAAATATGCCGCGCCAAGTACACCTCCTGATGCGCCGCTGATGAGCATGGTTTGCCGGAAAAGACTGCCCTCGGTAGCGCTGTCGGCCTGTTGCAAACAATTCAGCGTCCACAACGCCGACCGCATACCGCCACCGCTCACACACAAAAACACCATTTTGGGTTTTTCAATGCCTGCCGCCCGATTTTTGGCCAGCCAGGCTTCAAGGATTTTGCGTGTTTCCGCAATGTCTTTTTCAACTTTTTCTGGTTCGCACAACGATTCGAGTTCGGCATACGTGTACGTCGCCCTTTTTTCCTGAACGTAATCGA
This sequence comes from Saprospiraceae bacterium, assembly GCA_020847915.1. Lineage (GTDB taxonomy): Bacteria > Bacteroidota > Bacteroidia > Chitinophagales > Saprospiraceae > M3007. Next base: position 11,106 of record JADLBE010000074.1, read on the forward strand.
TGCCGTAGGCCCTGTTTCGGTACGTAAACCAACCGAATCCGGTGGTAATGTTCACCACCACCAGCAAAACAATCATCACCAGCAGCCCCCATTGCCTGAACCAAAAAACCACGGCGCCATAAACGGCGATCATCATGCTGGCAATAAGGTAAATACTGGTACCCGTGGGCACCCGCATCCATTCGCTGTCCATAAACAACCCGGAAATCATCACCAGCACCAATGCGACACCCTGCACGACCACCGCATTGAGGTGGTTTTGCCGAAACACACGGGCAAGCATTTCAGGATTGTAGTGCGAAACGCTGCGCACCCACCGCAAGCGCAGGCGTTCGTTGAGGTAAGTATCCACCCGCCATCGCGTGCTGCCGGTTTGTATTTCAAAAAGTGTTGGTAACCGCCGTCCGGGCGCAAGCAATTTGCTGCCGGGCCGTGGCACAAAATGGCCCGGACTCAGGAAAGAAACAATGTCTTTGTTTGTAAGTCGGAGGTATAGCGCCAGCAGGCCAGTAAACACCACAATGCCCATCAAAAAGCCGGCAACATTGCTGAAAATCACCCCAAAAGGCGACAACTCGTCGTACCACTGAAACTTTACCGTCACGGTGAGGTACGCCAGCAGGTAAGCCAGAGGAATGACGGCGTTGTTCAAACAATACTTGCTGAAAGGAGCCTCCAGCGTAGCCAAAAAAGCAAACCTGTGCGCACTCAACAGGTAGGTGGTCAGGTTCCAGATCATGTACAAGGCGCCCAACGCCGTACCTGTGATGAAAAAACTCCAAAAATCAACCTCGCCGCGGTATTCCGGTGTGAGCATTAAGTAGTGGATACCGAAAAACTTACCCACAACACCGGTGCTTAACAATGCAAGAAAAAGCCAAATCAACACCAGCACCAGGTGGCTGCGCAAATGCAACGCAAGCAACCGTATGGGGAAGGAATAGTAGATTTTGCGCAGACGGGTGGTCATGGATGGCTGTTGATCGTACCAAACATACGAAGGAACGAGGTATTCATAGTAACGAAAAAATGTAATGGAAAGTTACATTTTTTTAAAACAATTTGTTTTATTTATTTTAGGGATTTATATTTGTGGAAGGGAATGGCACCTGCAACTACCTGGCGTCCTTTTGATTGACGATTGATGATTACATGAATGTTGATTTTTGATATTAAAAAATTTGAACTGTGGAAAACAAAAACAAGACGTCTTATGCCCTGGAAATTGAAGACCGTTTGATCGAATTCACTTCAAGGGTAATGGACATGGCGGATGCCTTACCCAAATCGTATGCGGGTAAAATTATTGGAAACCAAATAGTTAGATCAGGGACATCGCCGGCGTTAAACTATGGCGAAGCCCGGTCTGCCGAATCGCGCGACGATTTTGTACACAAAATGAAAGTTTGCCTGAAAGAACTTCGGGAAACCCATGTTTGTCTGAAAATCATTGACAAACGCAAATGGTTCCCTGAGAAAAGGTTAACACCTCTTTTGGAGGAGTGTAATGAGTTGGTGGCCATGTTTGTTGCCTCAACCAAGACTGCTGCCGGAAAATCCCAAAATCCTCCTTCTTAAAATCCTACATCAAAAATCAACATTCATGTATTCATCAATCATCAATTATTTTCAATGATCACCCGCACCGTTTCAATCTTCCGATCGCTCACCATTTCCAGCACAAACGTTTTGCCATCCAGTTCGATGCGTGCGCCTTGTTGCGGTATGTTTTGCATCACCGTAACGAGGTAGCCCGAGAGTGTTTGGTAATCGCCTTCGGGCAGGTTGAGTTCAGGATATTTTTCGTTGAGGTAGTCGATGCGCAGCCTGCCGGAAAAAATGAACTCGTTGTCGCTCACCCGTGATTCGATGAACTCTTGCTGGTCGTGTTCGTCGTCGATGTCGCCGAAAAGTTGTTCGAGGGCGTCTTCCATGGTTACGATGCCCGCCACGCTGCCGTATTCGTCCACCACCACAGCGATGCTGCGCCTGTTTTTGATGAGTTTTTGAAGCAGTTCATCCACAGCGATGGTTTCGGGCACAAAATCGATGGGCATCAGGATACTTCGGATGCTGACGGGGTTTCCAAAAATCTGTTGCACGTGTACGTAGCCGAGCACCTGGTCGAGGTCACCGTCGGTGACAAGGATGCGGGACAGGCTGCTTTCCACAAACAATTTCCGGAGTTTTTCTACAGGCGCCGTTACATCAATGTGTACAATTTCCAGGCGTGGCGCCATACAATCGTACGCCCGCAACTGCTTGAGATGCAGTGCGTTTTCCAGCAGTTCCACCGCCACTTCTTCTTCACCCGAATTGCTTGTGGTGTTGTTTTGTGCCACAAAATATTCGAGCAATGCGGCATCTCCGGCCGCAGGCTGGTGCCTGTACATGCTTCTGAAAAGTATTTTGCGCAGCAACAAAACAAGGATGGCAGCAAACAATCCGAGTACAAGCGGGGCCATCCAGCCGCTGCCAAAAACAAAGGCCATGGGTGGACCCATCCACACAGCAACAGCAACGCCAAGCAGCACAAAAAGGAAGGTGGCTGTGTAAGCGTGACTGCCGGGCCTCAGCGCCGGCAACCAGGAAGTTAAACTGCTTTCGTTTTGCATCATGGTCATTCGAGGGCTTCTTCGAGGTCGCCCGCCTTAATTTTACCCTTGGGCACAATGATTTTCCAATACGAAAAATCCTGCGCTGCCTCGAGTCCGTAACCGTATATCACCTCACCGGGCTTGCTCACCTTCACAAATTTTTCGGTGCGCACTTTTTCCGTTTTTTCATCCCACATGAGTTCTTCAGTTTCCAGTTTTTCTCCTTTAACGGATTCAAAAACCACACTGTCGCGGGCAACAATTTGGCCTTTTTCCTGCAAACGTATGGCAAATTTGGATGTTAAAACACTGGTGACCAGTTGTTTGTCGTCCAAAAACTCCACCCGAACCCCTTTCGGAAACTCCTGGTGCGGATTCTCCCGATCGCTGAAATTGTGCAAAACCGGCCCGGTTACCCTAACACGAATTCTTGCACTGTCGGAATACAAAATTTCCACATCACTCACCACCTCCACCGCCACATCGTCCTGCGTATACACCTGAGGCTTGGGTTTGAGTTCGGAACGGCAAGAAAATAGCAGAAAGCAGGCAGCAGGCAGCAGGCAGCGGGTCGCCCACTGCCAACTGCCTGCTGCTTGCTGCCCGCTGCCTGCTGCCTGCTGCCTGCTATTCATGCTACTGTTCGTTTAATTGCCAGCCTAAACACCAGCAAAAGCCCCAACACGATGAGTACAAGTGCGTAAACAGGTAAACGAACAAAAGCAAAAATGTGTGTGCGGTCGGCCAAATACATCAGTATGATGATGGCGGCAATCGATATCCAAAGGCTTGTGATGCGGTCGAACCCAGGTATGTAATCGAACGAGACATTGCGGCGGATGATGCCGAGGGTGAGCAGCATGGAAACAATGGGCAACACCTGCACAAACATATCGGCATTCATGATGCTTCCGCGTTCGAAAAAGAAGCGGTAAACACTGTACGCCACCGCAAAGATGCCCGGGATACAAACGGCGAAAATGAGCAGGGCATACAAATATTTCCAGGGTGAAAGGTGTCCTTCACCTTTGCCCATAAACCCTGCCAAAAGGGCTGTAAATGGAATTATGAGGAAATAAGCCAACAGCACGAACGGGTGTTCGCCGAGGTAGGTAAAGAATTCGCTTAAGGTCATGGCGTAAAAACAAGCTTGTTGGGGCTAAATATACGGCGTTCTGTACATGTGCGCGGGAATGCCCCTGTATCTTTGATCAGGATTTTGGTCCCACACTTCGCTGGGATGACAAAAACACATATGAACTTCTCTTAAATATTATCCATGACCGACCGCCGAGACCGTTACCGGCAACTTTGCAGCAACAACAAAATGCCCCTGCACCTGCAGGCGCTTTGGCTCGATGCTGTGTGTGGCGAAAACGGGTGGGAGGTGGTTTTTGCCGGAAACCCGGACCGGCCCGAAGGCGTGTGGCCTTTCCCAAAACACGATCTTTACAGACGTGTGGGTCTGCCGCCATTCACGAGTTATGGCGGACCGTGGTTGTTTTACCCGGAAGGCGCCAAACGCAGCACCTTGTATGGTTTTGATAAAAAAGTGCTCACCGAACTTGCCGCCGGTTTGCCCCGCTGGGTGTTCTTTCGCCAAAACCTTTTGCCAGAAATCACCAATGTTTTGCCCCTGATTTGGACGGGGTTTAAAACAAGTACGCGGTACACCTACCGGCTTTATCCGGGTACGGGTGTGGCGGCATGGTGGGAAAGTTTGGAGTCGGAAATGCGGAAAAAAATCAAGGCGGAAGAACCGGGAAGTGTGCTGAGCGAAGAAGACGATCCCGCGTTGTTGTGGCATCTGCATGCTGCCAGTTTGCAACGCATGGGCGTTCGTGCCGGCGGTTCCGAGGCCAACTTTTTACGTGTGTACAAAGCGATGCAGGAAAACGGCTCAGGGCGGCTGTTGGTTGTGCGCAAAGCCGACCAACCCGTGGCGGCGCAATGGCTGGTGACCGACCACAGCATGGCAAATTTTATTTTAAGTGGAAAAGCTGTAGAGCAGAGTTACGCCAACTACCTCCTGCTCGCCCATTGTGTGCGTTGGGCATTGGAAAACAGCTATGGCGTTGATTTTGAAGGCAGCATGCGGCCGAGCCTGGAGCATGTTTACCGCAAAATGGGCGGGGTTTTGACGCCGTATTTCCGAGTTCGAAGGTATTAACCACATTAGGCACATGAGATTACTAAGGCACATTAGAAAATAACTCTAATGTGCCTTAGTAATCTCATGTGCCTAATGTGGTTATATGCTCTAAGTTACCGAACCATTCTCAAAAAGATGTTCGTAAACCAATTCGAGTCGGCTTTGATCAGCGTATCCAACGTTTGGTTGGCTTTGTGGGAAAACATGCGGATGTCGCTCACCACTTCGTTGAATTGTTTCGATTCGGGGCAGTTTTCCTCTACCGATGCAACTTCGTCGAGCACTTTAAGCATGGGCTCGAGTTCGCGTTTTTTGCGTTGAATGATGATTTGACGCACCACCGTCCACATGTCTTTTTCGGCGAAAAAATACTCTTTGCGTTCGCCGGCTTTGAGTTGTTTGTGTACAAGTCCCCAATCCATCAGGGCACGAAGGTTCATGTTCACGTTGCCCCGGGAGATATCGAGATCGGCCATCACCTGATCGGCTGTAAGCGGATCGGGGGAAATGAGCAACAGGGCATGCACCTGTGCCATGGTGCGGTTGATGCCCCATTCGGTGGCCATTTTGCCCCAGGCTTCGATGAATTTTTCTTTGCCTTCCCTGACGTCCATGTGCTAGGTTGATGATTAAAAATGTAAAATCTGTTGAATTTAAGGACTGATTGAACCCTACCTCCAAACAGTCACGAACATAAACCATAAATTTGAGCACATTGTTTTCAAATAAAATTGAAAACATTGAAATGCACGTGGAACAATGTAGGGGCGCCCCTTCACGGCATCGCGGTCAACCAAATGCACAATTACGCTGTTGGTACTACACCTGGAATACAATGAATAAAGAAAAACATACGCCCGAGGGCTACCTGAGCAACGACGCCGACGGAGTGATGACCGAACAGATCACACGTTTGTTGCGCGACGAAAGCACCGACAACACGGCGCTTATCCTTTCCCTGCTTGAAGGAGGAGGGCTCAACAAACGTTTGCTGGGTTATGCGTTCGGACTGGCGGTTTTCCACCCTTCCAAACCACTCGCCACACGGGCCGCACGATTGGTGGAAAAAAGTACCAGCGTGGAAACCATGCGGCAAATGCAAAAATTGAAGGAAAGTGTGCCGTATTATTACAACGAAGCGGAGTATTTGGGCAAATACAGCAACACGGATTTTGATCTTTTTGATTTTTTACTGGCTTACAAAATGTGCAACTGGCACCGCTCCGAAGGCAGCCACAGCTACAATTTTTTGCAGGCACACCACCGTCTCGACCTTACCTTTTACCCCGAAAACGTGGTGACGCCTGCCATCGCCACCCTCGATTTTGTAAAACACCTGTCGCTGCCCGCCAACAAAAATTTCGACCTCGAAGCGTCGTTCCCCTACCTTGCCCAACTTCCGCTGGAAATGGTGTTGCTGGAAAACATGCGCCTCGAACAATTCCCGGTTTGCTTGCTCACCTTGCCCAAACTGCGCACCCTGAGCATCAAACGCGGCACGTCGAGGCCCAAAAATCCCATGCAGGTGCCTGAGGGCGGACCGTTCGGCAGCCCGAGTTTGGAAAAAATCCTGATCGAAAGCATGCCACTTTCCGGCGCCGACCGCCTGGGCTTTTTCCCCAACCTGCGCGAAGCGTGGCTGGTGCGCTGCTCCCTCGACACCGTCTCGTTTTTGGAAAAATCCACCAAACTCGAACGCCTCACTCTCCGTTACAACCACCTCGAAACCTTGCCGTCCTTTTTGGGCAACCTCACCGAATTGCGCTCGATGGAACTCAGCGGCAATCCGTTCCGGCACATCGATCTGAATCTTGAGAAGTTGACCAAATTGGAAGAGCTGGAGTTGAAACTGCAAATCCCCCGTCCCTGACCATGTCCGCACCACGCATCCTCGACGAGTTGTCACAAACGGGCATCGAACTGCTTTTGCGCGAGCCGTTTTATGCCCACCTTTTTTCCGGCATCAACAAATCGGTGGTGGGCAAAGGGCACCCCGTGGAAACCCTCGCTGTTGGCCTCGGCGCCAACACACTTACGTTGTACGTGAACGCCGAATTTTGGGACAAAATCCTCACCACGCCCGCCCACCGCTACGGTGTTTTAAAACACGAGCTGTTGCACCTGATATTCCGGCATCTGTTTGTGGATGAACCACGC
>JADLBE010000075.1 GCA_020847915.1 Saprospiraceae bacterium
GGTGTTACCTCCAATACTTCCACATTGTTGCTGTACAGGGAAACTTCTCCTTCGGCTGTAGAAAATACGCCGCTGTCTTTGTCGCCGCTGTTTCCTGAAAATGCATAACCGTTTCTGCTCGCGCCGTTTGCACCCGGAGCTCCGCCTCTGGCCAATACGCCACCGTTTACCTTGATGCTATCTGCCTGAACCAGGCCACTGCTCGGAAATTTGTTCGTTTGACCGATCAGCGAAAGTGCGTAAGGCGCCGACGTGAGCAGGATGCGTGGTGTAAGCTCCGTTGAACCCACCGTTACGCCCAGGTAATAAAGCTGGTTGAAAGGAATGTTCAATGGGGTAATTATCCCGAGGGTAGCGCTGTAAATACCGCTGCTCACCTCCACACTGGGTTGAACTTCCGTCCAAATGGCCGTACCACCTGCCTGGGCGGTGTATAATTTGAAAGTGATGCTGTAATCTCCGTCTTCGACGGCAACACCGTTTGATTTTTTAAGAATGCCCTGGATGCTGAGGGTAGGGTCGATTTGGGCGTTGGCCTGGGAGGCGAAGGCTGCAACAAGCAGCAGGCAATAAAAGAAGCGTAGCAACTTTTTCATGACAGAAAGCGGATATGATGGTTAATAAAAGATCCAATGGCAAACCTGCCGCAACCAGGATGTTACAGACTTGCAGCCGACGCTCCGGGGAAGAGCAATGGGTTTGTTTTCAGTACCAAAGATGTGGGTTGGGCGTAATGAGGATTTCCCACATTCCATTCAAATAGGTGGAAAATCCATTCAGGAATAAAAAAAACCTCAAGAATACCGGTTAAACCTTGCTGGGAGGAATGCCAAAGGTTTCTGAAAAAACGCGGCTGAAATATTTGGGGTCGTCGAATCCCACTTCGTAAGCTACCTCACTTACCGTTTTTTCTTTTTGCTCCAACAACACTTTTGCCCGGGCCAACCGGATGGAACGTATGAATTGGGTGGCGTTTTTACCCGTCAGTGCCGTAAGTTTCCGGTGCAGTTGCGGTTGGCTCATGGCCAAAAGCTGACATAGTTTTTCAACGGTAAAAGATGCGTTGGCCATGTTGTCCTCCACAACTTTCCGCACCTGCTGAACAAACGTATGTTCCTGGATGAGCTCAGGCGAATCATCCTGTTTTTCTCCGGCATTTCCATTGGATGCAACATACCATTCGGCAAATTTCAACTGTACATTGCGGCGCAACGTTAAAAGGTTTTCCAGGGTCACCAGCAACTCGGCGCGCAGGAAAGGTTTGGCCAGGTAAGCATCGGCGCCGCGCCTGAGACCGGCAAGCCGGCTTTCAACATCGGCACGCGCCGTGAGCAAAACCAAAGGTATGTGGCTGGTTCGAACATCGTTTTTCAACACATCACATACTTCAAATCCGTCTTTGCCCGGCATCATTACATCGGACACAATAAGATCAGGAACGGTTTCCAGTGCTTTGCTGATGCCGGCATCTCCGTTGAAAGCTACGTCGATCCTGTATGATTCCTGAAGGCAGGAAATGAGGTATTCAACAACGTCCGGATTGTCTTCAATAAGCAACAGAGCGGGCAATTCCTCTTGTGACTTTTGGTCGACCCTGGCAGACACATCTTCAACTTTTTTTACCGGATCAAGGGTTGCCAGTCTTGTCGGGGCGCTGCGTGTGATTGGTAAGGTCACCACAAACCGGGATCCTTTACCTTCCTCACTTTCCACGTTGATTTGTCCTCCCATCAACTGTACCAGTTCTTTGGTCAATGCCAATCCGATGCCCGTACCGCCGGTGTTTGCTTTTTCGAGGTTGTTTGCCTGGTAAAAACGGTCAAAAATAAAGGGCAAATCCCCGGCCGGTATACCTGCGCCGTTATCCGTAATCACCAACCTGCATTGTGTTGTTTTTGCCCCCTCGTCTTGCACCATCGAAACCTGCAAGGCAACGTTTCCTCCTGCCGGCGTATATTTGATGGCGTTGGTAAGCAGGTTGTTCACAATTTGCAGCAAACGTTCAGGATCGTAATCCATCACCATAGCTTTTTCCGGACTTTCGAAAAGCAGTTTTACGTTTTGACTGCCGGCAAGGGAGTTCAAACTTTCGACAATATAGCGGATGTAGGGCAAAACATCGGCTTGTATGTTGTCCAGCTTCAGGGTATTGCTTTCAAGTTTTGCCAGGTCGAGGATTTGATTAACCAACAGCAGCAAACGTTCGCCGTTTCGCCGTACCATGGAGAACGACGATGTTGAATGTTGAATCTTTTGTTGATTTTCCCGGATCAAATGGTCGGTAGTGCCCAAAATAACCGTCAGGGGTGTCCGGAATTCGTGGCTGATGTTGGTAAACAACCGGCTTTTAAAAACATCCAGTTCATGAAGCCGGTGGGTTTCTTTTTCTGCAATCCTGCGTTTAAACTCAAAACGGTAAAAGTAAAATCCTGCCGTTGCAAAAAATACGGCATAAAACATCCTTGCCCACCATTGGAGGTACCAAAACTGTTTAACAACAATTTTGATACTAAGCTCTTCGCTGCTCCAGTTGCCCCTGCTGTCGGCGCCACGCAACCGCAGGGTATAATTACCCGCAGGCAGGTAATTGATGCGCAAATCACGGTTTGCGCCCAGGTTGTTCCATTGGCCGTCGAGACCTTCCAGATTGTAAGCAAATTGGTTGCCGGGTGGGAATGCATAATCGACAAGTGCAAGGCGCAATTGTAAAAAAGTATTGCCGGGTTCCAACGTAACCGTGGTGCCGTTGCCGATGCCGGTGTTAATTACAACGGGGCGGTCTCCCCTGGTTTGGTGCGACAATTCGGACACCAGCAAAGGAGCATGGTATGCCTCTTGTTTCAAATCCGCTTCAACAAAGGCATTCACACCATTCATTCCCCCGAAATAAAACCGTTTTTCAACAGGATCCAAATGGTAAGAATGTCTGTTGAATTCGTTGTGCGACAATCCGTCGGCGGTGCTGTAATTGTGGAAAGTTTTTTCCTTTGGATTAAAAAAGGAAAGACCATTTAAGGTACTGATCCAGAAATTCCCACGCCCATCTGGCAAAATACCTACCACACTTGAATTGCACAACCCATCCTCCTGGGTATAAACGGCCAGTACTTTGCCCGAAATGGGATCAAACAGGTGCAAACCGGCATTAAGGGTGCCCACCCAGAACAACCCGTTTTGGGTTTCATACATGCAGGCGACCTGGTTGCTGAGGAAACCAGCAGGATCGCCTGGATGCGCCGAATACATCCTGCTTTCGTGTTTTTCAGGGTCAATGCGCATCAATCCATACAAAGAGGAACCGATCCAAAGTGCTCCGTCTTTCCCGGTTAAAATGCAATTTGGAAGGTCGCCCAGCAGCGGATTGCTTCCGTCGTGGTTTCGGTAAGGTGTAAAAACTCCGGTTTTTGTGTTGAGGCTGGTGAGACCTTCGTGGCGCATCAACATCCACAAAAGGTCCTTTTTCCCAAAAACGATGCCCCAGGCTTCGTTTACGATGGGTTTAAAATAACGACAGACTTTTTTCCCGGGGTGGTAACGCACCACACCCTCACCACCGCAAATCCACAAAACACTGTCGCCCTGGTTGAGCATGTTGCGGCCAAGAATGAGGTGGTTCAGCAAGCGGAGTTGAGGCGCCTGGTCGCCGGTACGCACGGTTTTGCCAGTTCGTGTATCCACTTCGAACAAGCCTTCGTATTCGGTAACGATGTAGATGGTGTGTGGCCCGACCTTGCAGATGCCCCGTGAACTGATCCCATAGGGCGCATTACCCAGATCCTTGCTCAGGTAGGTTTTGAAACGTTCAGGACGCACCTGGAATTTGTTGAATCCCATGCTGTTGCCTGCCACAAACCATACCCTGAAGTCATCCGCATACACCTGATCAACAACGGATTGGTGTTTGTACATCGCACTGTAATCGGAAACCCTTCCGTCGGAGGTAACCAGGAAACATTGTTGCAGTGGATTGTTTGGCTCGTTTTGGTAGGCTAAAAGATTTCCAACACGGTCGGCAGCCAACAAAAAGGCAGCCCGGGGTAATGTTCCAAAGGGTTTAAACGAACCTTTTTCCCAAAAAAACACCCCGGCTTCCTGCATGCCGATCCACAAATTGCCATCGGTGGTTTGAACCAGGGATTCAATGACATGATCAATCTTGCCTCCTGCAATTTGTCGGGTTGAAAACGTGTGTATAATGGTACCCTGAGCATCGGTATGCACCAGAAATTGACTTTGAGTAAACCAGAAAGTGCCGTCGGACGCTTGCAGGGCTGTTACGCTGTTGTTGTTGGTAAAAGGCTGAAACGGAAATTCAAACTGCTTATCAGCACGTCCTGTTTTTTCGTCAAAACGATAAAGTTTTCCTTTTTTATCGTCTGGGAAAAAAAAATAGACGGAACCATCGGCAGCTTTAAAGCAGTACAGGTATTTGTCGGTGGTGTTTTGAATTATTAGTGGCGTTCGTTCCCTGGTCAACGGGTTCAAAACATCAAACACCCAGTGTGTAGGTGCGCCGTAACCAACCAGCAGGTTGCCCGAACGGTCCACAACAATCCTCTCAATTTTGTTGGAGTGCACACTGTTGGGGTTTCCTGGCCTGCTGTCGAAATTCAAAAAGGAATAACCGTCGAAACGCGACAAGCCGTTGTAGGTGCCCACCCAAAGAAAACCTTGTTTGTCCTTGGTTAAACAATTGATGTTCCGGTCAGCCAACCCCTGTTCCACCGAAAACCGTTCAACAGAAAGATGGGCAACGTTGCTGGTAGTTTGTCCAAAGGCAAGCCAGCCTGTCAAAAGACAAGCCCATAAAACCAGGGCAGTTTTGATAAACAAACGCATTGTACAGAACTGAGGTATTCACAAATCCATCAACGATGCCTGGTTTGAACAAACATGGTTAATGAATCCATGGCGTGGTTGTTTATCGGAGGCTGCAGGGGAACAATTCCGATGCTTGTAATCATTCAATACGTTGCCACCAAATCACGCAGCTGTTCCAAATACCGCTGTTTAACGGGCTCCCGCAATTCACGGTTGGTGCGTGTATGAAAAAAGTGGGCAGAGAGGAAACTGACTTGCAAACGGTTCCATGCCTGCGCGTCGTTGAGCAGGTGGTATGCTTGCAATTCATCAAAGAGGTTGTTTCCTATTTTGTAAAAATCGTCGCGGCCGAGGTAATCCAGGTCGGCATCACAAATGATTTGTTCGAGCAGGTTGGTGGGCGACTGGGGCACCTTGGTGGCCATGATCATGCCGCAAATGATGTCGATGTCGGCAGGCGTATAACCGTATCGGGGAAGGATTTCACGGGCCATGTTGCAGCCCTCGATTTCGTGCCCGATGTGTTTGTTTTTTACAAAACCGGCATCGTGAAAAAGAGCCGCTGTTTTTACCAGACTAAGCTCGCGGCCATGGATTCCCTCACTGGCACAAATATCGGCAGCCACACGCAGCACGTCGAGGGTGTGGTGTAGTCCATGGTAAAAAAGCTTGTCCGACAACTCGCTGCGGAGTCGGGCGACCAAGTGTTGTTTAACGGCGCGGTAGTCCATGAGTAAGCCTTGAACGCTGTCCGATCGTAAGCGGCCGGACAGAGTACAGCGTAAAAATCAGTAATTTATTAGTAAATTGTCAACCGAGTAAAAATATTTTGCCATTAAATCTAATTTTATGCCATTCTTACGGGCATGTTGGGGATTTGTGTACGTTTTAAATGTTAAAACCAGGTAAAAAATTGCTGCTCCTCCCCAAACACGCCTTCTTTGTTTCTCACTTTTGGCGATGACCAGCTGTAAGCACTGTGATTAAATACGCATAAAGTACAACAAAGTTTTCCCGTTGAGGTTTTGAAGCTTGCATAAGACGCACAAAAAGCTTCCTAAGGTGGCATTTTGTTGCGCCAAACCCCATTTTGACAGAATTTTTTCAAATAAAATCAAACATAAAAATTTATGGATCTGCTAAACATCCTTCAAAGTCAGTTGTCCGATGACGTACTGGAACAAATCGGTCAACAAATCGGCGCCGACAAACAACAAACCGCACAGGCGGCCAACGGCGTTATGACGTCGCTGCTCGGCGGTCTGGCCAACAACGCATCCCAGGAAGGCGGACTGAGCTCGCTGATGGGAGCACTCGACCGTAACCACGACGGCAGCGTACTCGACGACATCATGGGCCTCATCGGCAACGGCGGACAAGGTGCAGGAGCCTCCGACGGCATGGGCATTCTTGGCCACGTACTCGGCGGAAATCAGGAAGTCGTAGCACAGCAGGTGAGCGAACGCAGCGGTCTCAACATGAGCCAGGTCATGAAACTGATGCCCATCCTCGCCCCCATCGTGATGGGCGCTTTGGGCAAAATGCGCAGCGAAGGCGGACTGAAACTCGAAGACCTGCCCGGCCTGCTTATGGGAACAGCCCAAAACAGCGCACAAAATGCCGGCATGGGAGACCTTTTGGGTTCCGTTCTCGGCAACGTCCTCGGTGGTGGCAACAGCAACAAAGGCGGCCTCGGCGGACTGCTGGGCGGACTGTTTAAATAGGGAATGCGGAATGTTGAATGCGGAATACAACAACGCCTGGCATTTTCAGAAACTTAACGAAATGCCAGGCGTTATTTTATTCCGCATTCCGCATTCTGCATTCCACATTCCACCGCTACCTTTGCCGAAACTTATTTCGTTAAAGCTGCGCATGAAACACCTCTACCTGTTAGCCTTCCTTGTTTGTGTTACCCAGGGCCTTTTCGCCCAAAACAACAGCAACCCGAATGCCCGCGTGACGGGCAACCTCCAGTCCAACGGCAATTTTTTCATCTCCGATCCACGTGTGGGCGCTACGGGCACGCCGCAATACGATTATCTGAAATTCGGCGCTGAATCCTGGATGAACCTCAACTACTCCAACTGGGGTTTTGATATTGGCGTGCGTTTCGACATGTTTAACAACTCCAACCTGCTCAACCCGACGCAGGCGTACACCGACCAGGGCATCGGCCGATGGTACGTTCACAAAAACATTTACAAATTTGAATTTACCGGCGGTTACATCTACGACCAGATCGGTTCGGGCATCATTTTCCGCGCTTACGAAGAACGCGCCCTGATGATCGACAACGCCCTGTACGGCATCAAAGCCGGTTACAATTTCAACGACAACTGGCGCATCAAGGCTTTTACAGGCCGTATGAAAAAACAGTTCGACGAATACGGCACCATCGTTCGCGGCGGCGCAATCGACGGCTTTTTCAAAACCGACTCGTCCGGAACTACCACCTTTGCGCCCGGCGCAGGTGTTGTAGCACGTACCTACGATGACGCCACCGCCAACCAAATCGCCAACACCATTGCCACCTACCCGCCCCAGGACAGCATCGGTTTGCAGTTCAATACCTATGCTTTCACGCTGTACAACACCATGACAGCCGGCAATTTTACCTGGTTTGTGGAGGGCGCCCTGAAAAGCGACGACGTGATGTACAATCCTTTTGAGGAGACTGCTACTGGCGGAAAGGGCAAGCTGATTAATGCTCAGGGCAGTACGATCTATTCCACCCTGGCCTATGCCCGCGATGGCCTGGGCATTACCCTGGAAGGCAAACGCACCGAAAATTTTGCTTTCCGGAATACACCTTTCGAATTTGGTGTACAAGGCGCCATCAACTTCCTGCCGCCCATGGCCCGCCAAAATACCTACCGCCTCACCACACGTTTTGCACCTGCAACACAGGAATTTGGCGAACAGGCTTTTCAACTCGACGGCAAATACGCGATCAACAAAAAATGGTCGGTTGGCCTGAATGTTTCCGACATCCGCCTGCTCGACGGACATGAAATTTACCGCGAAATCGCTCCGGAATTTTTATACAAACAAGCCCGCAAATGGCAAATCGGCGGCGGTATCCAGTTGCTGAAATACGACATCTTTGTGTACCAGGGCAAAGAAGACAAAGCAGACCCGGACGACATCCTTGGCTTCCTCGCCACCGGCGACGCCAACTACGTGGAAGCTCTGACACCGTACATGGAGTTTTTGTACAAATTGTCGCCGAAAAAATCGGTTCGGATGGAAGCCCAATACCTTCGTACCGACGACGAATTCGGCTCATGGCTGAACGGCCTCGTCGAGTTCGGATGGGCGCCCCACTGGCTCGTTTATGTGTCGGACATGTACAAACTGAAACACCCCGAAGACCAGGAATTTTCGGAAGACAAAACCAAGTTCGACGGCATTCACTTTCCGTCCGTGGGCATTGTGTACACCTACCGGGCCAACCGTTTCTCCTTCGCCTACGTCAAGCAGGTGGAAGGTATCAACTGCGCCGGTGGTATCTGCCGTTACGAACCGGCTTTCAACGGCGTGCGTTTGAACATCAACTCTTCGTTCTAAATTGAAAAAACATGTTTCATAAAATGAAATTTTTGCCTGTTTTAGGTCTGTTGGCCCTGCTTTTTGCCGGCGCCTGCGAAGAAGAAACCTATCCGATCCCGGAACTGAGCGTCGGAAGCCGCCGCGTTTTGGTGGAAGAACTTACCGGCGTGGGCTGCACCAACTGTCCGGACGGCGCACGTGAACTGCAAAGTTTGCAGGAAACCTACGGCAAAGAAAACCTCATCATCGTTTCCCTGCACTCGGGTGTTTACTCGTACCCTCTGCCTTCCTCACAATACGACTTCCGCAATCCCAAAGTGGACGCCCTGGGCGATTTCCTCGGCGAAGAAGAAGGCTATCCCACGGCAGCCATCAACCGATACCTCAAGCCCAACAACACCACCCTTTTCCTCATCAAACCCAACTGGGCCGGCATCATTCAAAGCGAATTTGAAAAAGATTACGGCATGGGCCTGTTCCTCACCACGGATTACGACAGCACCTCCCGCCAATTGGAAATTGTAGTCAACCTGGCCCCGGAAAAAACCCAAAACAATCCCGACATCAGGCTTACCATGCTGATCGCACAGGACAGCATCGTGGACGCCCAGATCGACAACGGCCCAACGGTGGCCAGCTACATGCACCGCCATGTGGTGCGCGATGTCATCACCAAATCCGACGGCGACGGCATTACCGAGTCTCTGACCGCCGGCGCTTTGGTGACCAAAACATACACCTACACCATTCCGGCAGATTGGGTTGCCAAAAAATGTTCCGTCATCGCTTACGTGCACCACGGCAGCACACCCGACAAAGAAGTGTTGCAAAGTGTTGAATCGAAGGTGGTTGAGAATTAAGAGCTTGTTCTTAAAATCATTCTAAAATAGGCGCCCTGGCAAAGCTTTTTCCAAAAAGCTCCCAATTTTTTCGTTTTTTTGCACCAAAATAGCTGTCTAACCAACAGCGCTATTTCCGCTAACCTATTATGATCGGCGTACTTTCGCCCGATCAAATCCACCATCAACTGCTACACCACGATGTTCAACCTGACCGAAGAGCACCTCAGCGTTAAAGAGGCTGCCCGCCAATTTGCCCAAACCGAACTGAAACCAGGCGTCATCGAACGCGATACCCACATGAAATACCCCACCGAACAGGTCCGCAAAATGGCCGAACTCGGCTTTATGGGCATGATGGTTTCGCCCGAATACGGCGGCGGCGGCATGGACACCCTTTCCTACGTCATTGCCATGGAAGAGATCAGCAAGGTAGACAGCTCCTGCTCGGTCATCATGTCGGTGAACAACTCCCTCGTGTGCTGGGGCCTCGAGCTTTACGGCACCGAGGCACAAAAACAAAAATACCTTCCCAAACTCGCCACCGGCGAATGGATCGGTTCGTTCTGCCTCTCCGAACCCGAAGCCGGTTCAGATGCTACCAGCCAGCGCACCACCGCCGTGGATATGGGCGACCACTACATCCTCAACGGCACCAAAAACTGGATCACCAACGGCGGAACTTCCCAAATCCACCTCGTGATCGCCCAAACGGATCCGGAAAAAGGACACCGCGGCATCAACGTATTGATCGTGGAAACCGACTGGAAAGGCGTGGTCATCGGCGCCAAGGAAGACAAACTCGGCATCCGCGCCTCCGATACGCACACCATCATGTACAACGACGTGGTGGTACCCAAGGAAAACCGCATCGGTGAGGACGGCTTCGGCTTCAAATTTGCCATGAAAACCCTCAGCGGCGGCCGCATCGGCATCGCCGCCCAGGCCCTGGGCATCGCCGGCGGCGCTTACGAACTTTCCGTAGCCTATGCCAAGGAACGCGAAGCCTTCGGCAAACCCATCAGCCAGCATCAGGCCATCGCTTTCAAACTGGCCGACATGGCCACCGACATCGAAGCCGCCAAAATGCTCGTGTACCGCGCCGCCAAAATGAAAGATGACGGTCTCGACTTCACCCAATCGGCCGCCATGGCCAAACTGTTCGCCTCCGAAGTGGCCATGAAACACTCCGTGGAAGCCGTGCAAATCCACGGCGGCTACGGCTTCGTGAAAGAATACCACGTGGAACGCCTCATGCGCGATGCGAAAATCACCCAGATCTATGAGGGCACCTCGGAGATTCAGAGGGTGGTGATTTCAAGGGGGATTTTGAACGGAGAGCTTTATGTTTGATATTTTGACCTTGCTTTTTGGGGTCAATTGAGGTGGTAAAAAAAGCGGGTGCGGCTGAAGCCGCACCCTCTTTTTTTACCACCTCAATTGACCCCAAAAAGCAAGGTCCTGGGTTACTGCAGGCGGCGTACACCGCGACGTACACCGTGGCATACACCGTGACGTATACCGTGACGTACACCGCACTGTGCACCGACAAGGCTGCGTGCACGGCAGCGCGGCGTTCACGCCGCAATGTACCAGCGGCATTTATGCCGCATCCAACAATTCAATTAGGATATTAATTGTACATATTTACAAATGTGTTCAAATACGGTATTCATGCCGCGCTACTGGCCAACCACGTTACGGTGTATGCGCCTGCAGCAACCCACAACGGTGAAAAATGGGGTAAATGCTGGAGACAGGTCGGCTTCAGCCGACCTGTCTCCAGCATTTACCCCATTTTTCACCGTTTAAATCTTGTACATATTTACAAATGTGTTCAAATACGGCATTCATGCCGCGCTAC
>JADLBE010000076.1 GCA_020847915.1 Saprospiraceae bacterium
ACCAGATGTCGCGTTCTCCTTTGCTGCCCGGACGGTCGCTGACGAAGTACAAAACGTCGCCTTCTACGCCTGGAGCCCGACCGACACAAGGTTCGGTGGCTGTATATTCGGGTAGGTTTACTTGTGCCGGCAGTTTGTACGCGGGGCCCCAGGTGCTGTCGGACTGAAGGGTGCGCCGGTAAATTTCGCAATTGATGTTGACCGTTTTTCCAACAAACGAGCAAATGGTATGGTACATGGTTTTGCCGTCCTCACTGAAGGTGGCATGTGCAGTGTGTTTGGTTTTTTCGTTGAAAGATGCTTCTGTGGTTTCAAAAGCATAGGTTCCGGGTACGGCTTCCAAAATTTTGATCTGGTGGCGTTTGGGATTGTGTTTGTCGTGGTCCAGCAAAAAACGGTAGGAAGAAAAATAGAGTTTGTTGTCAAGCAGGTAGGGAGAAAATTCCGAATACCCTGTGTTGACTGAGCTGTCCAGTTCGGCAATAAAAACATCCATATCGGCATTGTCCAGCATATCAAGAGCCCAGTCGCAGTTCGTTTTTTGAACTTCGGCATCTTTAAGTTCGGCTGGGGGCGCGGGTTCCGGTGTTTGAACCGCAAGGAACTGATCGTACAGCACCTGAGCTTCATCGTATTTGCCCAGGCGGTATTTAACATCGGCAAGTTCTTTGAGTACGGTGCCATCCGGGCCGATAAACTGGCGGTCAACAAGCATCTGATAACTTTTTTCCCCTTCTTCGTAGGCAAAAAAGTCGACGGCAGCTTTGGCATATCCCCTGCGGGCCGGAATGTTCATTGAATCGATATCCAGAACGTATTTGTTGTACATCATGGCCGAATAATAGTCGCCTTCAGCCTGGGCTTTGGTTGCAGCCCTCATGATGGCTTCGGGCGACGGGCCGCGCTGAAGCTCTGCATTGATGCGGTCAGAATTGCCTTGTTGAGACCATGCAGTGGATAATACCACAAGCTGAAGCAAAAAACAAAAGATGACCTGGGTTGTATGTCGCATAAAAATCAAAAGCAGGTAAAGTGGATCAAATGATCGGGCAGGATTTGAATTTGGGCATGGGTTTGATCTTGTACAGACGGTACATGAGTGACAACTCAGGTCCGCCTTTACGGTCAGTGATGGTTCCCACATCCGACCAGGCGTTCAGGTCGTAACTCAAACCGAGCATCCATGTTTTCCAATGCACTTCAAATACCGGAACGATGGCGTCTTCATGACGCGAGCGGTAATTGAAACCGATCTGTAGGGCAAGCTCGTGGTAAGGTTTCTGGTTGAGGTAAATTCTTCCGCTTACGGTATACATTTGCTCGTTGTAGGTACCCTGATTTTGCCAGAGGTATTGTCCCACAAGGTCAAAGTTTTTGGTAATTTGAACCTGGTAAAGGAAATAGGTCAGTTTGCGAATGTCCAGTCTGACGTCACGGTCGGGCGACCAAAAGTCGTGGTTCGGACGGTTGAGGTGGTACGTCGCACCGCCCAGGTCGAATTTGGTACGTCTTTTTTTCGACTGATAACGCCAGTTGAGGCCGTGGCTCACATCAAAGTACTGAATGCTGGTGTTGGCGAACAGTGCGCCTTCAATAGGATCAGCGTTGGGGTTGTACATGAAGTCGATGAACTGGTTGTCGAACGACAATGAGTTCGTGCTGAACTTGCGTTGACCATACGACAGGTTGAATCCTGCTGTAAGGAAATGTTTGTGGTTTTTGCTCAGCGGAATGGTCAGGGACAGCGGAATGCCGATCTGTAGGGACTTAAGGTGTGCGGATCCTTGTTCATCGGAAGTGATCAGGATGCCACCGGTGATGTAGCGGTCAAATTTTCCTTTGGAATAGAAAAATTTGTTTTCAAACGACCCCATAAACGTAGAATAGGGCACCGGTACACTTTTCCATTGCTGGCGGTAGTTGGCCACAAATCGGATATCGCCACCAAAAACACCAACAAGGCCCGGACTCAGATTGACGGGCGAATTGTGGAACTGGGCAAAGTGGATATCCTGGGCATGCAGAGCTGGCAATGACACCAATCCTGTTATCAACAGAATGTAAAATTTCTGGAGGAGTAGCCTTGTCTTCACAAGCTGTTCGGTTTAGTATTAATTATGATTTCACAAATGTATTGACAAATCAACGCACGGTGAACATCGTTTTTTATACCTAAGGCAAAAAACGTACCAATGCGCTGAATCTTCAAGCACGGATGATCGATTGTTTGAGATAATGGGTGCGGGAAACCGAAAAACGACTGTAGGCAAGGATAATTTTTAGTCGGATTGAATAAGATAAAAGCCTTTTAACCACTCAAAGATAGTGTATTTCTACAAAGAACGAACGCATAACCATTTAAAGTACAAAGGGTTTGCTCTTTTTAAGCAAACCCTTTGCAAGTGGATGTCAAAATTCATTATTCCTGGTAAATCCGTTCGAGCAGTTTGCGCATGTCCGTTTTTTCGGTCACGATCGCAGCAAGCTGGTCGATGTGAACCCGTTGCTGCAGCATCGAGTCGCGGTCGCGCAGTGTCACGGTGTTGTCCTCCAGTGTTTCGAAATCAATGGTAACACAATACGGCGTGCCGATGGCATCCTGGCGGCGGTAGCGGCGTCCGATGGCGTCTTTTTCGTCGTACTGGCATTGGAAATGGAAACGCAGGCGCTCGTAAACTTCACGGGCCTTGTCGGTAAGTTCATCCTTGTTTTTCAAAAGCGGCAAAATGGCGCATTTGATCGGCGCAAGGGCATGCGGAAGGCTCAACACGGTACGTGTGCTGTCCTCACCCTGGGCATCGGGCACTTGCTCCTCAATAAGCGAATTGGTCAGGATGGCGAGGAACATGCGGTCGCAACCAACCGAAGTTTCCACCACATACGGCACATAACTTTCGTTGATCTCCGGATCGAAGTACTGGATTTTTTTACCCGACAACTCCTGGTGGCTTCTGAGGTCAAAATCCGAGCGCGAGTGGATGCCTTCCAGTTCCTTGAATCCAAAAGGAAACTCAAACTGGATGTCGACGGCGGCTTTGGCATAGTGTGCCAGATTATCGTGGTCTTTAAAACGCAACTTGGCAGCCGGACTCACAGCCTTGTGCCATGCAATGCGTTTTGCTTTCCAGTATTCATACCATTGGTCCTCTGAGCCGGGGCGGATGAAGTATTGCATTTCCATCTGCTCAAATTCGCGCATGCGGAAAATGAACTGGCGTGCTACGATTTCGTTGCGGAAAGCTTTGCCGATTTGTGCGATGCCGAACGGAATTTTCTGACGGGTGGTTTTTTGTACGTTGCTGAAGTTGACAAAAATGCCCTGGGCCGTTTCGGGGCGCAGGTACAGTTTGCCATCTTCGCCTGCGATGTTCGACATCTGTGTTGAAAACATGAGGTTGAACTGACGCACCTCCGTCCAGTTGCGCGAACCACTGTCCGGGTCGGCGATTTCAAGTTCGTCGATGAGGTTTTTCAAACCTGCCATGTCGTTGGCTTTCATGGCTTCAGCCAGGCGCATCTCGATGGTACGCGCTTTTTCGGCGTATTCCACCACGCGGGTATTGGTTTGGCGGTACAAGGCTTCATCGAAGCTTTCGCCAAACTTTTTGCGGGCTTTTTCCACCTCTTTTTCCAACTTGCCTTCGATCTTATCAACCTCGCCTTCGATGAGCTGGTCGGCGCGGTAGCGTTTTTTCGAATCCTTGTTGTCTACAAGCGGGTCGTTGAACGCGTCCACGTGGCCCGAAGCTTTCCATATTTTGGGGTGCATAAAGATGGCGCTGTCCAGGCCCACGATGTTTTCGTGCATCTGTACCATGGCTTTCCACCAGTATTCCTTGATGTTGTTTTTTAATTCAGCGCCCATCGGACCATAATCGTACACGCCTCCGAGACCGTCGTAAACTTCCGATGAGGGATAAATGAATCCGTATTCTTTGCAGTGCGATACCAGTCGCTTAAAAAGATCTTCTTGCATGCCTATGTGCGTATAAGTGCCGAATTTTGTTTTGGAAGGCGCAAATTTGGGGAGAAAGAACCAAATAAACGCGATTTTTCAAAAAAATTACCGCCCCCTCAACGGAAAACGCCATTCCACCGGCGCATCATCGGACAAACCTGCCGGCTTGAGACCTTCGCTGTACGCCATTTCCGACCACTTCAGTGGTCCCCGTATGCCATGGGCTTTGAGCACCACAACATTATGTGCCGGATTAACTTCCACTTCGATGAAACTTTGGAAAAACGGAGACGTGTTGTAATCAAAAGCGGCGCTGAGCCATTCGGGACTGAAAGGGTAGCCGTGGTATTTTTTGGTCCAGATCCAGAACGGACGTTTCAGTGGACCGTTGTTTTTTTCAATTTTTTCAATAAATGGTTCTGCCGAAGGGTAATGCGCCCATACTTTTTCCGCCATTTCTTCCCGGGGTCTCAATGCCGCCCCCAAACTCAGGTAAGCGCCGCCGCCGCCGTTTACAAAGTGGTGCATCGGTTTTTTCGGACCGCCTGGTGTGGCGGGTTCAACGTAATACTCCAGGTCGTGGGTATCGCCACCCATGGTAATGGTTGCGCCATAATCGCGCAACAACTTGTGCAGTTCGGCAAATTCAGGCGTCATGTCTCCCTGGTATTCGCCCTGAGCGTAAAACGGGTGCCCGAGCAAAGCAAAAATGAACTTGCCTTTGGACGCTTCAAGTGTTTGTTTCAGCCACGACATTTGGACCGTATCGATGCTGCGGGTTACGCCGGTTTCGATGCAGATGAATGCAAAGTCACGGGTTTGCAACTGGAAATACGGCGCCCTTTGAAAGCCTGTTGGCACGTCGTATTCCTTGCGCAAACGCGCGGCCTCTGCAATTTGTACATCAATGGGATCGCTTGACGAGGAAGTGAGCAACAATTCGGCGTCGCGCCTGGCCTGCATGGCACGTTGGGCCACTTCCGGTTCGTAAAAAGTGGCTGCAAAACCTTCCAGGGCATCATACCAGTCGTGGTTGCCGGGAATGGCGTATACCGGTTTGTGCACGCCTTTCATGGGCAACCAGAATTTTTTCTCGTAATCCTTCATGGCGCCGTCTGGATACACCACATCGCTCGAAATGACCACAAATTTAACCTCGTCCTTTTCGGAGGTGGTTACAATCTGGTCGTGCAAAATGTATTGGGAAGCATCCCCTTCGCCCGGGTCGCCAACGATCAAAAAGGAAAATGTACCCGAGTTGTTCACACCGGGAGGGAAAATCTTAAAACTTTTGGAGGTTGGGCTGCCATCCACGGCCTGTACCATGGCTGCGCGCCATTCGTTCGTGTTTTTGGCAGCCCATCGGTCCCAGATGCCTGAAGCCCAGTTTTCCGTATCGAAATACCAGCTCATACCGAACACAGGGACAATGGCGGTGAGCAATGCCGCATAAGGAAGGCCCATTTGCAAGGCGGTTCGGAAAGCCGTGATGAAAGAGTAACCCGACTTCCTGACGCGGATGAACATGCTCATCCTGTACTCAAGCCAGGGTTGAACGGCGTTGCGCAAATCCCACCACCGTCTTTGGTCTTGGGGCTTTTTGATCACCCAGCGCCACAAAACCCTGTCGATGGGGCGTGATATCCTGCGAAACCGGGTAAGGGGAATCAGGATCAGGAAAGCGATGATGAGAGCGGCCACAATATCGCCCATCAGGGCAATGAATGGCGACAATATGCCGGTATTGGAGCGGTCGAAACCGATACGTCCTAGGTGTATAAAAAAACAGGAGGACTAAAAAAGTACCTACCCAATAACGATCGACGGATGCCCTGGCGGCTTCGCTTTTTTCAATTTTTTTTGCAATTTCAATCATCTCCGGATGCTCCTGCAAATGCATGGCTTTTACCACGTCTTCACCCACTTCCTGCATGGAGCCAATGCGAGCCGACAACATTTCAAAACCCATACCCGCAATGCGCAGCCCACCCGTAATGGAAAGCAACCATTCCATGGCTTTGCCTTTCAGCGAAAACAAAGCAATGATGATGGCCAGATTGCCCAGAAACGACAACAAGGGTGTGAGGTAAAATTGATTGGATTTTTGTTGTTTCCAAAGCCTGAACACAATCAAAAATTGCCTGAGCGCATCAATGATGAACAGCGCCAGGGCAAATCTGAATACGGCCTCCTTTTGAAACAAACCAGCATTAACCATCAACAATCCCATCAACAGTGTGATCAAAGCGCTGGTATGAGCCGATTTTCTTTCCTGTAAGGAGGAGCGTTTGTAACCCTGGATGTAAACAAGTAAGGAGGCCAAAACCAGCAACCCGCCAACGTCCTTTGTGCTGGAGTCGTGTGAAAAGGGTTTGACCAAAATGTAAAGGGCCAAAACAAAGGTGATTCCAGCAAAAAAAATTTGCTGCATGCGGGAATTCTGCAAAGAGAATTGCATTTGTATCGTAAGGTTCAGTGTATGCAAGGCAGGATGGCAAAAACCCAATCCCGATGGATTAATTCCACAAAGTACAAGTTTATCTAAACAACGTTACATCCCCTGTACGCTGCGTTTTTCCATCCGGACATTGTACCTCAATGATGTAAACATACGTATCCGAAGGGGCCGGCCTACCGTCCTGGTTGCCATCCCACGCAGCGGTAGGTCCCACAGCCGAATGTATTTTTTGCCCCCAACGGTTGTAAATACGCATCGACGTAATTTGTGCAAATCCTTCTGCATCAGGTAGTTTAAACACATCATTCACCCCATCGCCATCGGGTGTAAAGGCGCTTGGAATGGCCGTGAGTCCACCGTCGCAGGGCGGAAATGCCACCACACGGTACACAACGGTACCTTTGCAACCATTTTGATCCCAAACGTCAACGGTATAGTTTGTTGAAACGGAAGGAAAGGCAAACGGGGAAGCGCAAGTGGTACAACTCAGTCCTTCCGACGGTTGCCACAAATATTCCGCAAACACACCCGGCGAAGGCAATTGCACCGTATCTCCAGCCTCAATGACCAAGGAATCAAGTGTTGTAATCACAGGCAAATCAAACACCCGTACCTCCGTGCAATGCAAACTGTCGCAACCGTCGGCACGGGTAAAGGTGCGGCAAAGGGTCTGCGAGGACGTTACCCATGTATCGCCAAACACCAATACCGAATCGCCCGCGCACACCGACAACGAATCGGCGCCTCCAAAAGTCACCACATTCAAAGTCACACACACCACGCTGTCACAACCGGAGCTGTTCACCAACGTCTGGCAATACACACCGGCAAGGTCGGTTTCAACGCCAAATACAGGAATGGGTTTGCCCTGGCAGGTTTGTAAAACAGGCAAGGTGAGGGAGTCAGGCTGATTCACCCAAACGTGAAGGGTGTCGAAATAAACACAGGTATCCTTCACCAGTTGCACAATGTAGGTGCTGTTTTGTAAAGGCATAAAAACCTGCTGAGGATTGGTTGGCGCCACGATGCCTGGCCCGGTCCAAACCACCGCATAACCCGCATCTATTTGGGCCTGCACCGTATCGCCAAGGCAAATGGTGCGGTCGCCGCCAATGATGCCGCCTGGTATTCCAAAATCTACCGTGAAGAGGTTGGTAACGGTGCACAGCGGACCAACATCGGTGAGCACCAGCGGATACGATGCGCCTTCAACCCCATTGGAAAAAACGGCCATCGCACAGTTGGAACAGGACAAATTTCCGGATGGGGCCCATGCATAACTGTGCCCGGACAACGGAGCAACACCAAGTTCCACGTTTTGTGGGGCACAGCGGAAAATAGCGTCCCGCTCAATGGAAATGTTTTCAAAAGCAAAAACAGCCGGTTCGCAGAGGCAATTCTCTGCCGACGGCAATTCAAACATCAACCTGCACAAGGCATCATCGCCGGGACTGATAAAGTTGTACAACATTTGAAGGGTTGAAAAGCCACCCAGGGTTTGATCTGTAGTTTCACTGGCAAGCAACAAATCGCCGGTGTCCGGAATTTGGTTGTTGTTCTGGTCGAGCCAAACGTTCAAAACCTGCACAGCTACTTCAAAACCATTCGGGTTGGTTAGTTCAACGGTGCCACTGATGTTGCTGCCGCTGATGGACAAAGTTGATGCACCAAACGTAATGCTGTTGGCATTCGCAGGTAGTTCAAGCAGGGCTTCACCGGTACCCACATACACGGTACAGTTGGTATCGGCAGAAGCGCAATAACCAAACGCCTGACGGAGGGTACGCACACTCAAAACACCGCCGGTACAACTGCCTTCTGCCTGGTTGTAAACCACCTGAATGTTGAATTCAACCGAAGATCCGACCAGTAGTCCGGCCGGCAAAGGCAGTTGCAGGGTATTGGCGCTGGTTTGAGGTGGTCCTGAAGGTGCATTGTTGCCCGGTGCATAGGAGCCTTCCACATAGTTAAAACCGACGGGCAATTGCACATAAATGCTGTCACCCGCTTCAGGCGACCCCTGCAGGTTTAAACTGACCTGGATGGTTCTGTTTTCCTGACAGGCAAATGCGCCATCGGGCGTCATCAACAAACCAATGCCCACCGAATAAGCAGGCGGTGCGTTTTCGAGCAACAACGGAGCGCCGGGTTTGCGCAACACATTGGTCGACCCTCCACAAAGGTTTTCACCCAGGGTGGTAAATACTGGTTGGGCGTTGGATACAAAACCGCAACCTGCCTCCACCCTAAACCGCAACCGCACACCGTTGTCCGGCGCAGCTACCACGCCTGCCAGTCCGGAATCGGCCAGCATCGAAAGGTCCGAAGTTTGCCAATAAAATACATTGCCTGCCAGTACCTGTGGGTCGCTGAAAGGTTGGTACACGCCGCCCGCCGGATAGGAAATCTGTGTGGATCCGGGCACCACCACGACTCCGGGTGGCAATTGCAATTGCAATTGGACTTCGTACGCAAAACCATTGTCGGCATTGTATATTTCTACTTCAAAATAATCCGATGGTGCGCACAGCGGAATGTAAGGTGGTTGCTGTACGATGCTGAACTCGAGCTCGGGCTGCTGAGGAAGCAACTGTACCTGAAGTGTATCGGAAAAACAGTGTTCCTGCGTGAGGGAAACCGGATATTCGCAATCCCACCCGTAAATCAGGTATATTTCTGATGGCAAACACGAGGTGTTTATGGCCTGCAATTGCAAGGACATGTTTTGAAAACCACCGACGGATCCAGCCTGGAAATACCCATCAGAAACCGGCAACAACGAGCCGGACGGCAGTTTTTTTACAACCACATCGGTGAGGTTGTTGTCGGGCGTCCACACGCGGAGCCAAAGGTTCGACAAGGGCGAAACCGTTGGATTGCTCAGGGTGAGGTTCAGATCAAACGTTTGCTCATTCACCTGGATGGCGCTGAGCGGCGTGGAAAGTTGCGGGGTGCTGTATGCGGTGAAATAAGCCAAACTGGTGTCGATCCGAATCGTATCCGGATTTACAGCTGCAAACCCATTTGGGTATTGCAGCATCATTTGTGTTGCCGAAGAATCACCCACTGCGAATCGGCAATCGGGTTCCCACATCAGTCGCATTTCCCAATGGTAACCTTCGTCTGTCGGTTGGTCGTAAAAAGGCGCAAGGTCAAAATGCCGGTACATGCCGTCCCATGTGTTGACTACATTTTCCTGGGTGTAAAGGGTCGTTGTATTGTCCTGCAATTGCCATGTTTGCATCACCGCCTGCTGCAAATTCAAACTTTGCGGCTGGGTGTGGGTCAGGGATGTTATTTGTGATAAAGGTCTGATTTCGAAGGGGAAAAGTTGCGGACGGGCGAGCTCAATGGCGTAGGTAAACGGATGTATTTCAGTGGAATTGGTACAGGGTTTTATGGTGTATGAACCACTTTGAAATGCCTCCTGGTAGCCGGAATATTGCATTGTTTTGTGTGGGCGGTCCCAATGGTATAAATCGGGTTGATCGTTGATGCCCGCGTGAAAATTGATAAGTTTCGGACCGTTGCCAAACGTATCCGGAATGAAATTGTGTTTGAACCGGTAGTCTGCCGTAAATATCAAAGAATCCCCCTCAAGAAATAAAAAATCATCGGGCAAACATCCTGAAGTTGTTGCAAGAAACGAATCCAGTACAAAGTACCGGAACATGGAAACCACAGCGTCAATTTGCACGACCGGTTCCTGGTTGGCCTGTTTGAATTGAAATTGGTTACCGTCATCTTCAAAATCCAATAAAGCGGGACAATCATAAACCTCACCCGTTTGTATGCGTACAATCCGAAATCCGGCGGTTACCAACTCAATGGAATCCAGATTGATAAACATTTTACTTTTTTCAAACAGGTTGAAACTGTCGGCGCCGTTAAGCGACATTTCACTGAATATCAATTCCGTAAACAAACTTAAAGAAACCCGTTTGATGGTATCTTCTTCTGCAACGGCATAAAACCGGTGCCGTATCGTGTCGCCGGGAATTATCCTGTCAAGCCTGAGATCGGGATGATCTGCCGTTTGCAAATTGTCGGCAATTCTGTTGTTGTCGTTGTCTTTAAAACCCTTGTTTAATCGGTAAAATTCCAGGTCAAACAGCTTGAATCCAAAGAGTCCATAAGCTGGCGGACCTTCAATAATAGAACCGTTGTCCTCAAAGCAGGTATTTGCGGCATACAACTCATAGGCGTCGCAATTGTTTGCACCACAGTCTGTTGGCGTATTGATATCTTCCACCACCGAGGCAGAGGTGGTTACAAGCATCTTGCATAATTCTACACAAAAGCCTGGCACGCCAATAACCACGGGTTGGTCCGCAAACAAAATGCTGGGATAATAACATTCCAGGCCTTCGGCACAATCGTATTTCAAACAAACGGAGGTATTCAGTGTGTCGGTTTGCATGGGCAGTGCATAGGTCAAAACCATGTTGTCCGGCGAAATCGCAATGTCCAGCGGTGCGGGATCAATGACACAGTTGGTATCGGGAAACAAACCCAGCGGGTATTGAAGCGTTAGTTTCAAAAAACCATTTTGCTTTGTGAGTCGTTCCGAAAAAACCTCCCAATTGAAGACATATGTTTGTCCGCTGTCGAGGCACATCGGTAAATCGTAAAGCAAACGCTGGCGTACTTCTCCACTGTCGGGGTCAGACTTTATGGTTAGGTTTCCCAAATCAAAACCACCCAATGGACACGATTTGTTGTAAAAATAATCCACATTAAATCCAGTCGTGCGGGTGAGACATGGTTTTGAACAGTGGAAAGACTCGAACCTTACCACCATGGTATCGCCCGGGGCAACTGGCGGCAGGTAAGTTTCTGTTTTTACAGGAACAACCAAATCGCACACTTCAAGGATATCGGTAACCATGCTAACGGCTGCAAGCGGCAACCACGGGCCCCCGTTTAAAGAAGTTTCCAGCGATGCGACATCCAATCCGGCCATATCGGGGTCAAGGGACAAAATTTCAAGGTACGTATTGAATGCTGTGTCGGCACCCACATTTACAATCGTAAGCACCTGCTGCGCCGTTGTTTGTCCGCAATAGTTCACCGGCAGACCGAATACGGAAGAAAATTGCAAATCAGGGTTGTTGTCGGTTGGTTCCACCTGCACCACAGCCAGGGTGCTGTCGTACTGGCATACCATGTTGTCGCAGCCCCACGCCACGCGTAAACCCGACGTCACGTTCAATGCCGGATTGCCACAATCGTTGATGGTGATGGTTTCCTTAAGTTCCACGGTTTCATCCTTTTCAAACCACACGTCGCCGTCGCCAAATTGGGTGAAAAAAACGCCTGTGTACGTACCGTCCAGCACCGATCCGTTGAGTGAAGATGATGCAGCACCCGGGAGATCGATAAGAATGCCGGGCTGGTGGCTGTCGCGCAGGGAAATGCTGCCAATCCTACCCAGACGGGTATTCTGAACTTTGATGGTTCGGGTAAATACTTCGCCTTGTTCGCCACCAAAAACTTGCGGGGTTATTTCGGAAATGATCAAAAAACCGGTTTCCACGGCATACGTCGACGTTGTGTTTTGCACTGCGCCCGTACTGCCCGTTACACCGATGGTGTGTTGAAAAACCAAACCGTTGTTGATGTTTTCTATCAGGGAACAGGATGCTTCCAGCAGCAGAAAAAAGCCTGAAGTTTGTCCGGCAGGCATGTCGCCCAACCCAAACACCGGCAGTTGTGGATTGGAAAGGTCGACCGCGGATGCGCCGTTCACACTTCCTGGAACGTAATTTATCCCATCAGGCAGGCTAATGCTTACCGTGACGTTGTTGGAGGACTGAGCAAGTGCATTTTGCACCTGTACAAAAAGGGTATCGTTTTGGCAAACGACCAGACTTCCCGGTGTCTGGTGTGTTAGGAGAAAGGTTTGGGAAAACAAGGTGGATGCGCTGAATAGCAGAGCGCCCAGGGTAGCAATGTGGTAGGATCGGTTCATCTGAATGTGTTGGGATTATTCAGTGAACAAGATACACAGCGTGTCAATAATTATCGTGAATTGTTATTCCTTTAGTATGACGTTTTCCGGACAATTGTTTGCATTGTTGGGCACCCAAAGTTTGTTGTATACTTTCCATCCATCCTTTTCGCCTCCTGCATTGTTCCAGGGTTTGACGTCCTTAAAATAGTGCCCCCACAAACCGCTCTCCCGTACAAGCATGGTTCCGTCTGGTTTTTCGCCTGAACACGTGCTGATTTTGTCCGGCGTACCGGCGCCGCTTCCGCCGGTAATGAGTTTTCCTTCAGCATCGTAACAACATGGCTGTCCGGATTTGCCGGCCTCGGTTTTTACGTAGGGATAGGACCGGAAACAATAGACGGCGCCTTTGTGGTATTTGTTTATTTCTCCTTTGTCTGCCGCCCAACCGTCGTTGATTAATACGCCATTTTTGTCAGGATTTTCGCATGGGCACGGCGGCAGTTTTTCATACCATGCCGACGCCTCTTTTTCGTCGAGATGCTGCGGGCTGCTGCACGTGAAAAACAAGGTTGTGCACAGTACTGGAAACAAAATGGGGAAGACCGATGAAATCGTTGCGTAGTTGCGTAATGACATGGTGGACAATTTGTGAATTATTTGCTGTGTTATACAAAATCGGTGACCACGCCGTTGAAACCCTGCTTCCTGGCCTGATGTATGTGGTCTGGTCGGTTTATGGTCCATGCCCAGGTCGTTATGCCCTGTGCCCTCAATTGACGTAGTCTGTTGGGGAAAAGAAAAGCCAATCGCCAAAATACACTTACATAGCTTGCGTATGACAACTCGACCGATTTGGGGTGGGGTGGTACGACATACAAACAACCCAAAGGATAGTCCGGGTTAAGTTCAGACAGTTCTTTCATAAATCCACGGTTAAAAGACATCACCAATACATTTTTCGAAGCATCGATGTTGTGTATCAGGGTATCAAGTTCTTTTGCCAGTCCAGGATAAAGTTGCGGGTATTTGACTTCAACAATGAGCACCGCGCCGGCTTGATGTACAAGTTTTAAGGCACTCTCCAAATTTGGGATACGTTCGCCGGCAAATTCCGGAGAAAACCAACTTCCGGCATCCAGCGCCTGTAATTGCGACCAGGTGAGTTCGGAAACTGCTCCCCGACCATTTGTGGTTCTGTTGACGCTGCGATCGTGCATGATCATTAAAACGCCGTCTTTGGAACGTTGCAGGTCAATTTCAACGTAACGAACACCTTTGGACAGGGCCAGGCGAATGGACGCCAGGGTGTTTTCAGGGGCAAGTCCTGCCGACCCACGATGACCGATCACGGTAAATTCCGACGGATTTTTGTCTGTTGTCATTTACTTGGATTTATTTTGTTTGAGTCGTTCGTGGGCAATAATTCAAGGGCAATCCTGAATCCTTTGGCGTTGTTTTGCCATTCGGTATCGTTCAGTGCAAACTCGAGTGTATCGTTTTGAGAAACGGTGATTGTATCCCGGTATGTTTTTAACGGAGGATAGGTATCCAGAAATTGTGCCTGGCTGTTCTTATGTAGGGCAAACCAATTCAAATTGGACGATCGACGGCACATCAGGACGCCGTGCTTGAACTCTGGAACGATGTTGAAACTGCTTTTCAGCGGCATACCGAAAAAACCGGTTCCTGTGCCCAATGGTGTGACATGCCCTAGGATACGGCCCACCCGAACCAGGCCTTTGGATTCAAGGCACAGCGATCCGTTTTGAAGGACCAATACTTTGTGCTTTTCCAGAGGTTTGAGCGACCCGGTCCGGCATTCGAGGTGCATGCCATCTCCCGGATGCTGCCAGTAGTATTGGTCTCTTTCGTAAATACGCAACCCAACGACGGCAAAAATACCAAAGGCCAGCAACGGAAGCAGCCAGCTG
This sequence comes from Saprospiraceae bacterium, assembly GCA_020847915.1. GTDB lineage: Bacteria > Bacteroidota > Bacteroidia > Chitinophagales > Saprospiraceae > M3007. The sequence continues at coordinate 14,301 of JADLBE010000076.1, forward strand.
ATCCGGCGTGAAGGTTTGAGTTCAAAACTTTCTGATCTCAAATATTCATGCAATGTGAGATGAAGAAAGTTGTACCGCGCGCCGTTGCGAATGACAATGGCGAGGTGTTCCAGATCTTTCAACAACAGACTGAACGAAAAAGGTGCCTCGCCTTTCACGTAGAGGATCAAACGCAAAACCCATATCTTAATGATGTCTTTCCATCCCCACCACAAACCAATAAAAAAGCCGGCAGCAAGACCGCTTTGTATGCCTTTATTTCCGCCTTCCCAGCCGGTTTTAAACAATTGTAAATTAATCATCCCCCAGGTAATGGCAACCATAACCATCACCAAAAGAGAAAAAGTAAGCGAACTGAAGATGGTACGTGATACCGAATAGTAAGGCAATGCATGTTTGGTTTCACGTTCTATGTTGGACTCATCAAATTTGTAATACTTCGGGTTGTTCAATCCAATCAACAATCCTATCAGTGCCGATACGGGTAGCACCATCATAAAACCCATGGAGAAAATGTTCATTTGCCAATCTTTCGATATCTCCATGATCCATCCCGTAAAAATGTTTTGCGGAAAATGATCGGCAAAAAGCACCATCAGTCCAGCACAAATCAGTCCGACAATGAGGCTAAAAACCAGGGCAAACACCAGGGCCATGGGAACGTCAAGGGCGTCCAACCGGAAAATATTTCGCTTTTGGATAAGTTGAATATCGTTGTTGAAACCGTACCGGAAATCCCTGATGGCCCCGAGTACCGTAAACATGATGGCAAACAAAATTCCAATGGTCCAATCTGCCGGTGCAATGGCGCCGATCATATCCCTTCGTTGGCCGCTGATGGAAAAATATATACCAAATACCAGCAGGGAAAAAACAAGGTACACGGTGGAAACGGTGAATATTTTAAAACCTATTTCGACATTAATTTTTTTGGTATTTCCATCGGGATAAATCCAACGTTCGATGGGTAACACAAAAGCGATGACCGACATCAGGCCACCCAACATTCCGGCTAGAATAAAATCCATCGGTCCGGACATGGTGAAACCTATACCCATGCTTATGATGATGCCGATCAGCAAGCGGGTAATGAGCGCATAAGTCCATTGAAGGGCTCTTCCCTGCAAAACGGAAGGTTGTAAATCATCCAGCGAAAAAAATTCGTTTTCCCTTCGGGCCAGCCAACCGGCATAATTTTGCAATTTGGCAAGGCTGTAACTGAGTTTTTCAGATCCGTTTTTGGCATATTCTTCGTATTTTATGGATGTAAACTTTTTCCATACGGTTTGTTCCAAACTTTCGTCGTAAGTGAGATTGGGTTCGTTGTTAACCACCTTTGACAATACGGCCAACAACAAGGGTGTATTGAATTTTTCGTACACCAGAGGGGTCGCCAAAATTTTTTCCTGCCTGTCGGCATATACATTGTCCCTTAAAATGTCCCTGATCTTCGATGCATCCAGTTGCTGCAATTCATAACATTGGTAATCGTGCAGCAAAAGTTTTTCTTTAAACATGTAAAAAACTTCCCTACGGGTGCCAACAACCAGATGTTTGACGCCAAGCGTTTTTTTCATTTTTTGAAAAAAATCTTCGATCAATTCGTTCTGTATTTCATCCAGCCCATCCAAAAGATAAACTATTTCATATTGATCAGATTGCATTCTGATGAGGTCATCAACATACTCAAGATATGCTCCCTGCAGGTACCATTGAGCTGTGGTTGCAGCAACCCAACTGTACAAATCATTTTCTTCCTGCCAGCTCGAAATGGGTAAAAGAATGGGGATGATGGTTTTGGGGGTGGGTTTGTCCAATAAATTCAAAGCTATCTGCTTGATGGCAAAAGATTTGCCCGCGCCTGCATTTCCAATGATAAAACTGGTGGTAGCACCGTCAAAATGGTCGGTATGGTATGCGCACACGGTTTGTACCAGAGTGTCATTGGTTTCTACAATTTTTTCATAATTGTCGTAACAAATAAAGGGAATATTTTCTATTTCATTGATTTTTAAGGATTTGTCATTCTTAAGTTTGTTTTCACAATAAATGCGAATACTTTTTTTTAACTTAACTACGACGCGACTGAGGTCATCTTTATTTACGTCATCTATTGGCTTGTGCAGTCTGAAATAATTATTCAGCAAAAAATGTAAAAAATCGTGGGGTGCGCCATGTTTAAAACGCTTGTGAAGTTCTGCAAGTGCGGAGCTAAGTCCCCAATAAGCCGCCAGAAAAGCTACAATGGTTGACAATACCGACGTAAAAGTATATTTATTGTCGCCTTTGATAAATTGTTCAACTACCCCGCCGGCAGTTACCAGCAGTACGCCCAAAAGAGCAAGCGCAAGGATATGATAACCCAAATTTTTCATGCTGATACTATAGGTTTTACTGGGGTTATGGTATGGTAGTTTTTGAAACAGCCAGATTCAGACAAGAAACGGAATCAAACATTTCACCCGTTCCTGATAGTGTACATATACCTGCCCGAATTGCCGGCGCAATTTTTTTTCTTCAAAATAAATGCCAAAGGGCAGGTATACCAACACGCTCAACAACAACAGCAACGACGACATGTAGGGGTAAAACACAAACAATCCCAGCAGCAGCAGGATGGCGCCCAGGTACAATGGATGCCTTACAACGGCATTCAAACCCGACGTATTCAATTGGCTGTGGTTCGGCGCGGGATTGTTTTGTTGCAGCTGCTGAAATCCGGTAAACTCGCCCATGTCGTAATTCCGGAAAGCCGCCAAACTGATGCCACCCCCAAGGGCCAAAAGAATCAATGCAACGGTATTTGTCCAGAGGTTGCTTTCAAACAAAACCACCTCCGGCCACCTTCCCATCCAGGCGAGCAACAGGAACAGCAACACCGTTGCAACCAGGTTGTACATCAACCTGTAAAAACGGAAACGGCCTCCCGTTCGGGCGGCAAACCAGTTTTTGACCTTGTCGTTGGCCAACAGGCTGTGCATGGCAAAATAAGCGAGCAGCAGGGCAAAAGCAAGGACGTAGTTCATCAGTGTCCACCACCTCCCGTTGGCATGTTTTCTGCTTTTGGATCAAACTTGTATTTGATGAAATTGACTGAAAAAGCCGCAAGAATCATCAAAGTGCCGGCAAGGTACAGAGCGTTGATGGGACTGTTTCCCAACCAAGTTTCGTAATACATGGGCAGGGTGAACGTTTCCAAAAGCATGGGAATCACGATGAACATGTTGAAAATGCCCATATAAACCCCCGTGCGGTGCGGCGGTATGCTGCCCGCAAGCATGATGTACGGGTTGCCCATCATGCTCGCCCAACAAACACCGAGCCCCACCATCGGTATAAACAACATCGTCTGGTCCTTGATCAGGGGGATCATCAACATGCCGGCGCCGGCAAGAAACAAACTGAGCCCGTGAATGGATTTGGGCCCGTACCTTCTGGCCAGCCAGGCCATACCAAAAGCGGAAACAAAGGCTACACCGTTATAAAAAGCGCCCAACGGCCCCACCAGCAACTCCGCTTTTCGGAAAAACGGACTGGTGGCGTCCACCGTGCCGTACAGCGACGCGGAAAGGCATTTGGCGATGTATTGCCAATAAATAAACATGGCGTACCAACTGAACAACATCATGGGGCCCATAAGCCGCATGGTCAGGGGCATTTCTTTGATGGCCAAACCGATTTCTTGAAGTGTTGCGCCCAAACCGGAAGGCAACTTTTTGATGGCCTCTTTTTCCTCCTCAGTGAGTGGTATTTCTTTGGTGGTGTACAATGTCCACATGATCGAACCTATAGACACCACGCCGCCGATCAAAAAGGCGATGAGTGTGGTGGAAGGCAGCTTTCCGATTTTTTCCGATTCGCTGAAGGCAAAAAAGTTGATCAAAAGGAAAGGGGTCAGGTAGGAAAGCGTTTGTCCCAAACCCGTAAAAGCGCTTTGGGTCAGGAAGCCCAGCGGGTGCTGACTTTTATCCAGTTTGTCGCTTACAAAAGCGCGGTAAGGTTCCTGCGTGATGTTGTTGGCGGCATCGAGGATCCACAACACGCTGGCGGCCATCCAAACCGTGCTGCTGAAAGGCATGACGAACAACGACAAACTGCAAAAAATGGCGCCGATCAAAAAGTAAGGCGTACGCCGGCCCCAGGGCGTAATGGTTTTGTCGCTCATGGCTCCTACGATGGGCTGTACGATGAGCCCGGTCATGGGTCCGGCCAGCCACAACAGGGGCAGACTGCTTTCCTCGGCTCCCAGGTAGGAATAAATCGGGCTCATGTTGGCTTGCTGCAGCCCGAAACTGTACTGCAGCCCAAAGAACCCGAAGTTCATGTTCAGGATTTGGGATAGCGATAATAATTTCTTCTTCGTCATAACTTGTGAAAGGTTATGCGGCGAAGATATACATTGTACTTATTTCTTATGGTCTTGTTTTTACGGTGTCATGGTTTAAATTTTTCGTAACAATTTCAAAACAAGCCCCACCAAAACCGTCACAACGACAAAACCCAACGTTCCCCATTTCAACAGCTTAAACACCTCACAAAGTGTGGCTGCGGCCATGGATGGTGAGGGAAACGTTTTGAGCAGGTAAACAATGTTGATGTTTTCCGCGTAATCAAAAAGCAAAACCAAAAAAGGCAACACATGTACCCGG
>JADLBE010000077.1 GCA_020847915.1 Saprospiraceae bacterium
CCACTGCTATTCAACAGCATCGAGCCGGGCATCGGCCTGGGCGTCGGTTACCAGATGTGTTTCACCCCATCGGAAGCATTGCGGTGGGATGGTGAAAATTGGACCCAGGGCAAAGGCGCCAAAGGCGTGTTCCAGGCGCCGGTGCATCTGAGCCTGGCGTACAAAAACGGTCCCGACGCTCAGTTTTCCCCCTTTGTAGCCTATGAGGCCAACGTGTTGTTCGGGTACAGTCCCGACCTCAGTCCGCTGCCCGTTTCATCCTTCACCGCCGGTTTGCGTTATTCGCCCGTCAAAAAATAATTCCTATGAAAACGCAGTTTCAAATTCTTTTCCTTTTGCTCCTGATGGGTTTAACTGCTTGTCAGAAAGACATTTACATTGAAGAAGTGGGGGCCGTGAGCGGCGACCTGCCCGTGAACCCCAACCACCCGCTGCACGATTCCCTCATCGCCATTGTTCAAAAAAACGTTGGCAAAGGTTTGCCCGGCATGCAGGTGATGGTGAAAAGCGCCGACGGCTGGACGGTTGTAAACGGCGGCTATGCCAAAATAGAGGACCAGACGCCCTGGCGCGACAACGCGACGGCCTGGCTCTACAGCATCACCAAAACCTACACCGCCACGCTGATGATGAAGGCGAAAGAGCGCGGTTTGGTAAACCTCGATGCACCCATCAACGAGTACCTGTCCAAAGACATTACCGGAAACCTGCCACAAAGCGACCGCATCACGGTGCGTATGTTGCTCAACCACTCGTCGGGCTACGTGAACTTCACCATCACGCCAGGATATTTCCTCAATGAACTCAACCAGCCGCTGAACCAGCCCGACCTGATGGAGCAGCTTGAGTTTATCTTTGGCAAACCCCTGATGTTCGAGCCGGGTACCGACTTTTTTTACTCCAACACCAACTACCTGCTCCTGCAGTTTATCCTCGAACATGTGACCGGTAAATCCTGGGGCGAAATGCTTTACGCCGACATCCTGCTGCCCCTGGAATTGAACCAAACGTTGTTTCCGGTGACCGACGATCAGGTGCGCAAACTTGGTTTTCCGAACTACTACTTCGAGCGTTTCGAAAACGGGGAACTGGAAAACTGCAGCCAGTGGCACAACGAAATCGCCCACTCCCTGCACGGCTACGGCGGCATCGCTGCCAACGGCGCCGACGTGATTCGTTTTTACGAAGCTCTTATGACCGGACAGGTGGTTTCGCAGTCCTCCCTCGATGAAATGCGCCAGTGGGTTACCGGCAAGGAATCCACGGAACCCGATTACGGCCTGGGTCTGGAATATTACGAGTACATCGACGGCGTGCCCACCTACGGCCACGAAGGCGACAACATCGGCGGCACCACCCAGATTTTGTACATCCCGTCGAAACAGATCTACGTGTTCATCAGCATCAACGCAGGCCGGCAGTTGTACGGGCAGTATTTGTTTAAAACCTCGGATGCGAAGATTGAGGTGTGCAGGTTTTTGTCGAAGTAGGTTCCGGAAAAAGGATTGGAGCACTACTCCAATCCTTTTTCCAATTTTACGGCATTGATTTCTGCCGCCAGTTCAGCTTCTGTTGGCAAATAGAGTTTGTATTGGGAGGCGAAAAGCTGTTCGTTGTCTTTCAGCACCGAATACCGGACGATGGTTTCGTCTTTTTCGGTACATAGTATGATACCAACGGTAGGGTTATCACCCAAACCGCGCATTTTGTCTTCGAACAACCTGACGTACATGTCCATCTGGCCAATGTCGGCATGTTCCAATTCGGCGATTTTCAAATCAATCAGCACATAACATTTTAATGGGATGTTGTAAAAAACCAGATCCACGTAGAAGTGTTTGGTTTCGGTGGAAATTCTGAATTGACGTGCCACAAAAGCGAAACCTTTTCCCAGTTCGAGCATGAATACCTGAAGTTTGTCGATCAAGGCCTGTTCCAATTCCTTTTCCGAAAAATTGGAAAAATCCTTCAACCCGAGAAATTCGAGCACGTACGGGTCTTTGATCAGATCGATGGGTTGTCGTGGCAGTTCTTTTTTGTTTTCATCCAGCCTCATTTGTTGTTTTTCCCGACTCACGAGCATGCGTTCGTAGTAAAATGAATTGATTTGCCGTTCAAGCTGCCTTGTGCTCCAATGTGCCGAGATGGCTTCAGTTAGATAAAATTGCCGGGCGTTTTCGTTTTCAACTTTGGTAAGTAAGCGATAATGGGTCCAGGTTAATTCGTCACGCACTGCGTGACGAATGGGAAACGACTGATAAAAGAGGCGCATGTACTTTAAGTTGGTTTCAGTAAACCCTTTTCCAACCTCCTTTGTAAGTCGGACGGCTAGTTCTGAAATTAAGTATTGCCCATAATCCGCCCTTTCCTTCCCGTTTTGTTCTTCTTCAACGATCAATCGACCGATTTCCCAGTAGCTTTCAACCATGGCGAAGTTAACCGCAGCATAGGTTCGGTGGCGTGCATGGTCGAGGGTTTCACGAATTTGTTGGTAAAGTGTTTCCAGGTTTTGCATGGCTTTTTAAGTTTGGTTAAGCCAGTAAAAATAAAATAATTTGTTTTAATAAATATTATAATTTAAAACAAAAAATGAAAAAATTGCAATTGCGCAATTCCACTAATTTTCGAAACGTTATCGAATAAATCCTTATCCATGCGTCTGTTTCTTGGGGCCCATCCCATTGTTCATTTGGTATACATGGCTTTATTACTTGGTCTTGCTACTTACCACCAAAGTTTCCGCAATAAACCTGCGTTGTGTTTCAACATGACATTAAATGAGTGGAATCAACTTATAGAAAAAACCAATGCATTGTCCAGAGGACTATACAACGGATATAAAGATGCAACTGTAACGCATTACTACCACGATCCCTCCGATAAAGAAAACATCTTCAATGCAAAAACAGACAGCATGGAAGCGCTCCCAACATTCCAACTGCAAATGGATAACAATGCCGTTTGGAGCAAAAGAAATCCGGATATGGAAGCAACACGAACCTTATTTGAAAAGGCCAATAAGGTTTACATGTCAGTAGCTGATTCAAACAAAATCCATTTCCCGTTTTACGCATGGAGCCAACCTGAACGAACCGATCAGGATTATATGTTTTCATGGATGATGCTCCATCGTTTAAAATTGGATTTGAACAAATTGATGGCTATGGAAAGTATTGCCAATCCATATTATGAAAACGATCATGCACATTTCCAAATTGAATTTGTAGTTGAATCAAACGCAGCGTATGTAAACCATCCTTTTCAAGCAAAACTTTTGCTTATTCAACAGTCTGCACAGCCAAGAAATATTTTATACATGGTAAATGGCGACACCCTTTCTGCTGAAAAAGGTGGGGGGATATTAAAAAATACGTTTAAAAATCCCGGTTTGAATACGCTTAAATGCGAGGTACAGGTCATCAACCCTCTTACCAAGGACATAAAGACCTACCGTCGTAATGTTTCACTGATGGTATCACCTGAGCCTAATTAAATACGCCCACTCTTCTCCAACAACCCCTTCAATCCCGCATTAAACTTATCAGCCTTTTGCAACGCTTCCAGCGTCAGGTGCATCCTGTAACGCCAGTAGTGTTTCGGATTGGCGGGTACGTTGATGCGTTCGTCGTTGGGGTCTTCGCGGCGCAGGGCGCCGTCGGAACCCAGCAGGTCCTGCAGCTGGAAGATGCTCCACATGGCCGGTGAATACACATGCTGATGTACGATGGCTTCGTTGGCCC
>JADLBE010000078.1 GCA_020847915.1 Saprospiraceae bacterium
GCTTCGCGTTTGATGGTGGTGTACACCTGGAAAAATGCCTGCCGGTAAGCGCTCAGGTTTTGCAATTGCCCAAGCGTTCGGTTTTCTTCAAATTCAAGTTTTTCAAGCTGACGGTGCAAAAAATCGACGTCCATTTGCGTGTACGCGAGTTGTTTTTCCCAACGTATGATTTCCAGTTGATGGGTGAAACACTCGTATTGCACAGCCGTTTTTGAGGCTTTGTGCAGCAGGTCGCGGCAGTCGTCGTACAGCCCCCTTTTGAACAAAACGGAAACGCCTTCGAGCAGGTTGTTCAGGCGGTATTCCACGGCCTGCTGCTCGTCATACGCCTGCAAACTTTTCAAAAGCAAGTCGTAGAGGTAGGCTTTGAGTTCCGAATATTTTTTGCCTTCCACAGGCGTACCCTCGTAAACCAGCCGTTTCAACGCTTCCTCATCGAACTTTTGTTGTATGTCCATGGCGTCAAACAGTTGCAGGTACTTGCTCGCACGGTCGGCTTTGCCACGTACAAACAGCCTGAAATAGCGCTTTTCTGCCGGCGTTAGGGCGTGTATGAAACGGAAAAGTTTGTCTGACGGAATTTTTGCCACGGTGCGAATAGCCTTGTCAAGTGTTTGGCCGTCTCAAAAGTGTCAGTTTTTAATCATTTTACCAAAATAGACATGGTGCTGTGAAACCTGACTTATGGACTAAACTTGGGTTGTAGCCGCCGCGACCTGCCGGTAACTTTGCCTCAACAAATGATCCGAACCATGACTAACGCACTGGCTTACAAACGCAACCCCGAAGCACCCGAGCCCACTGCCGCCCGCACCATCGCCATGCAGGTGGTGTTGCCCGACAACGAACCGATGATGCCGGCCCGTAAAAAGACGGGCAAAGGCAAAAACAGCGTCGTCGTGTTGCCCACCATGGAAGGTTTCTGTTTTGAAAAAGTCAAACACATCAACTACCTGGAAGCCAGCGGCAACTACACCATGCTGCACTTCACCGACAAACGGCAGGTACTGGTGTGCAAAACGCTGCGCGAACTGGAAGCCATGTTGCCCGAAGATGCTTTCGTGCGCATTCACCGCTCACACACCATCCACCTCAAACACATTAAAAAATACGTCCGCGGCAAAGGCGGCCACGTGGTGTTGCACAACAACGCTACGCTGGTGGTCTCGGTCGGACAAAGGGAACTTTTCCTCGAAGCGTTGAAAAATTACTTTTGAAAAAACAACCCCAAACTACCAACCAAACCGCCGCAAGGGCGCGTCTATGTTCATGTTAACTGTTAGTTCGTAAAGAAACACCCGTGAAGGCCCCCAAAGCCCCACTCAAATAAACACAGTAAGGGTTTGGTTTGGCGCCGGGCACGTAAAGACGTGTCCGGCGTTGCCTTTTGTCACGCTACGTAGAGTGGTTTCGCACAGATATCCACAGACAAAAGGCGCAGATGTCCACAGACCTTACTTAGAGGAGTTTACTTACTGAAGTTACAATTTTACAAAAAACCTTTCTGTGAAAATCTGTCCCTTAAATCTGTGTACATCTGTGTGAAACCTCTATAAGTAGCCATGAAACCTCAACAAATGCCCCGGCTCATCTTCCTTGTAAATACAAAGTGTGAGCGTATTCCTTTGTCCGGGCACATTTGAAAACAGGATTTTCACCGGATTGTGCACGTATCCCCTTTCGGCAAACAACTGCAATTGTTGTTGCCTCGGGCGCCGGAAAAGCCGCATTTCCTCGGCCGAAGCAGGGATGGGCACGTTGCCGTAACCTTCTTCGATCAAAAATTGTTTGACCATTTCGTACGTGTACGCCAACTTTGAGCCTGCGAAAGCGGTGCGGTATTCCCACCCGTCGGAACTGCCGCCCAGGTAACTGCTGCCCGCTTCAGGGAAACGTTCGCGGATGGGCACGTGCGGCTCCTCGGGCTCGCCTGGTGGCGGCTCGGGTTCGGCGAAGGCTTCTTCTTCAAAAAAGAAATCTTCGTATTCGATGTCGTGCGGTGCTGTCCGGTCCAAAACGGGTGTTGTTTTCAACACAAAGTAAACGCGTTTTAAACATTTCGTTTTAAATATTTTTCAAAAAATAAAAAATTTGTCTTGAACGTACACCTGCTTACCATAGGCGATGAAATTTTGCTGGGCCAGATCGTAGATACCAACTCGGCCTGGATGAGCCGCCAGCTCAACCTCAACGGCATGAACGTGACCGGCAAAAGCAGCGTGGGGGACACGGCGGCCGACATCGTTTCGGGCATCGCCCACGCCGCCACCGAAGCCGATGTGGTGATCATGACCGGCGGACTCGGTCCCACCAAGGATGATGTTACCAAAAAAACGCTGGCCGAACTGTTCCATACACCCCTCGTTTTTCACCCCGAAACCCACGCCCGCATCGCCGCCTATTTTGAAAAAGTGGGCAGGCCCATGCCACCATCGATGACCGACCAGGCCACACTTCCCGAATCGGCAACGGTTATGATCAACAAGGTGGGCATGGCGCCAGGCATGTGGTTTGAACGTGAAGGCAAGGTGTACATTTCCCTGCCCGGCGTACCGTTCGAGATGGAATACCTCATGTCCATGGAGGTCATCCCGCGACTGCGCGAGCGGTTTGCACTGCGGCCAGTAGTACACCGCACGGTGCTCACGGCCGGCGAAGGTGAAAGCAACATCGCCCGCAGACTGGAGACTTTTGAAGATGCTTTGCCGTCAAACATCAAACTTGCTTACCTGCCCGCGCTCGGACAAGTGCGCCTGCGCCTCACCGCCCAGGTGGAACACGCTTCCGAAGAACAAGCACTCGGCATCGAGCTCGACCGCCGGGCCGCGGAACTGTCGGAACTTTTGTCCGACATCGTGTTCGGACAAGGCGATTCATCCCTCGAACAGGTGGTGGGCGAAATCCTGATGGCGCAAAACAAACAATTCGGTACAGCCGAAAGCTGCACAGGAGGCTACGTGGCCCACCTCATCACGTCAGTGCCCGGCTCGTCGAAGTATTTCCCAGGCTCCATCGTGTCGTATTCGTACGAGATGAAGGAAAAGTTGTTGGGTGTAAACATGGCGACGTTGGAAAAATACGGCGCCGTAAGCGAAGAGGCCGTGGTGGAAATGGCGAAAGGCGCCCTCGACCGTCTCGGCGTGGATGTGGCCTTGGCCATCTCCGGCATCGCGGGCCCCGACGGCGGTACGCCCGACAAACCTGTAGGGACGGTATGGATGGCCGTCGCCGACCGCAACCGACACGTGGCCGTGAAACAGTTGTTCGGCCGCGACCGGCTGAAAAACATCCAGATGACGGGGACGTATGGGTTGAATTTGGTAAGGAAGTTTTTGTTGAGGGAGGTTTAAAAAAATTTTGTCAATCAAAAGACAAAGTCCATACTTTAGTTTTAAGTTATTAAGATTTTACTTAATTTAGCCTTTGCAATGTTTTCAATGATTAAATTTTCAAAAAATGAAATTGATATTTAAAAAACCTATAATTGAAAAAGTTTATGGGTTGGAACGGGTAAAAGTGGTTTTTCCTTACACTAATCTTGATGAAACTAATAACGGCTTTTTAGAAAATGAATACGTAATTGAAGTTTCAGAAACTTATGCAAATAAATTTGGTTGCTCTGGGACAATTAATAATTTTTCAAGTGATTGTAGCGGATTAATTGAATTTCTATTTAAGAATTTAATCTATTCTTTGGAAAACAACTATTCTATATGTATTTATTATGCAGAAAATTTGACAACAAAGC
>JADLBE010000079.1 GCA_020847915.1 Saprospiraceae bacterium
ATGATTCATACGGGCAAGATGCCACCCGTTGAGCCAATTCAAATCGTTTAGACCCAAAAACCTTCACAAAATGCTGTATATCAAAGAACTGCAAGGGTTTCAAAAATGCTTAACCGGACACTAGTGAAAAAATATATGAAATATAATGAAAATGTAACTCTGCCATTTTTTGATAAAGTAATCTGATGTATTAGTAAGAGAATTATCATCTTCGAAGGAAACTCAAATAAGCGTTTTTAATCTGGTAAACCAACGTGAAGTTTTGTGAGTATGTCAAACTTGAATTTGTGATATTTAATTAATAAAGAACCCTCTCCAGAAAAACTTAAACACAACAAGGCTTACCGCATCTCCAGTTATGTGATGATTGGTTGCTTAGTGACATTGACCGTGTACTTCAATACCAACATCCTATCGTTCCTCGACCCCTACAAACCCGTTTTTATCCTCAAAACCACCACCCTCAATTCCCTCACCGCCGCCTGGCTGGTAAAAGGTGAAGTGCCCCCCCCAAACATACCCCTTGACAACCTCCTTCACATCCCTTATTTTTGTAATCCCAACACCTAAAAACCAACCCAATGACCGCAATCCTCCCCTACGGGCGTGAACACAAGTGACAGCTGGTTAAAAGCCCATCCCCAAAGCCATGTCACTTCAACGCTCCATACAATTTGGCGGTGTCGCCGATCCCCGCCTGCACCATTTGGTCGATACGCCCGACCGGATCGTGGTACGTACGCGCAACCACGCCGATCCCAAAACGTTTTGGCATACCATTCCCGACCTTGCGCCTTTGCTGCCCGACCTGCAATACGAAGACGCATTCCCCGAATCGGGCGTGTACATCTACCGCATCGTAAAAAAAACAAAGGAAGATTCGGTTGCTTTCCGAACCTACCTCAAGGAGGTTGTCCGAAGCGCCAAAGACCCGCGCATCGAGTACATCGGCACGGTGCTTATGTACGCCCACTCGGGCATCTACCAGATTTACACGGGCAACCTGTTCCTCAAGTTCCACAAAGGTGTGCACAGCTCGGCCATCATGCGTGTGCTGTCTGAACACCAATTGTCGGTAAAACACGAACTGCACTTCGCAACCAATGCCTATTTTCTCGAAGCGGCCGAAAATTTGGGCAAGGACATTTTTGATCGGGCGCAGGACCTGCTCACGCACCCCGAAGTGGAATACGCCCACCCCGAACTTGTGGTGCGCCGCAAAAGCATACAGGAAAATCCGGTCTTGCAATCCGGCGCCCTGCAACGCCTGCAGCACGACTGGGTGCTTAGCCGCATCAATGCGCCCCAGGCCTGGGGAACCACCCGAGGCAAAGGGGTGCGCATCTGCATCATCGACGACGGCATCGAGCTTTCCCACCCCGCCTTCGTTGGTAAAATCATCGCCCAACGCGACATGTTGGACCGCGGCACCGGCCGCCCTCCCGCCCACCAGTTCAGCGAATGGCACGGCACCGCCTGCGCCAGCATCGCATGCTCGGCCGATCCGAAAGCGCCGGGCGTAGCACCCGAAGCGTACCTCATCCCCATCCGATCCATGGGCCTGGGCTCGGTGCTCGAATCGGAAGCGTTTTACTGGGCCACCAAAAACGGCGCCGACATCATCTCGTGCAGCTGGGGTCCGCCCGACGGCAACCCGCTGAGTCCCACCGACAAACGTGAGCCGTACCCCATCCCCGACCATACCAACCTGGCCATTCAATACGCCGCCCGGGAAGGTCGCAAGGGAAAGGGCTGCGCCGTATTTTTTGCCGCTGGCAACGGCAACGAGCCCGTTTGGTACGACGAATACGCCGCCCACCCCGATGTGATGGCCGTGGGTTCCACCAACCGCGACGATAAAAAAGCGTTGTATGCCGATTTTCAAAGTCCGCTTTTTTGCTGTTTTCCAAGCGGTGAATACGAACCCTTTGAAGGCAGTCTGCGCCAATTGTACGGCGTTTCGGTGGCCGACCGACTGGGCGCCGATGGTCAGGACGCCGGTGATTATTTCAGCTTTTTTGCCGGCACCTCGGCGTCTTGTCCGGGCGTGGCCGGCGTGGCTGCACTGGCCTTGTCGCTGGCGCCCGAACTGACACGCAACGAGCTCAAAACAATACTTAAGCGCTCGTGTGTTCGCGTGGGAGACCCCCATCAATACAACGCCGAAGGCCTCAGCGAGCAATTCGGTTACGGTTTGACCCAGGCGGATCTTGCCGTTGAAAATACCCTTCAATACCTCAACACAACCAAACCAAATGTTATGAACGCCTCATCCGCATTAGTCAAAGCCATTTCATTACACATTGGGATCAACAACGTGGATCCCGGTTATTACAAAGGCCATGTGCCGCCACTTTCAGGTTGCATCAGCGACATGGAAAAGATGGAAGCACTGGCCAAAACCAAAGGTTTTTCCACCCAAACCATGCGCAACAGCGAAGCTACCCGCGAAGCCATACTTCAGTTTTTGGTGGAACAATCGGGCGAACTCGACAAAAACGATATCCTGCTCATCACCTACGCCGGACATGGCGCGCCCATTCCCGACCAGGATGGCGATGAAGCAGACCTGCACGACGAATCCTGGGTAACCTACAACGGTTTTTTGCTCGACGACGAGTTGAACAGGCATTTTACCCTTTTTAAAGAGGGTGTACGCATTCTGGTGGTTTCCGACTCCTGCCACAGCGGTACCATGAACCGTTACCTCAGCGCCGCAAGATCGGGTCTTCCAATGCCCCGGGGCAGTGCCCAAAAGGCAAGATTCCTGCCGCTGGATGTGGTGAAAAAAATTCTGAACGACAACAAACAACCGGCTCGCGCTTTGCGGTTGAAAATGGAAACCGCCCGCGCAAAAGAAGAATACAAAGCAGCTATTTTGCTGCTCGCAGCTTGTCAGGACGACCAGTACGCCATGGAAACCACCAATGGCGGCGTGTTTACCAACCATTTGGTCGAATTGGTGTCTGCCAACGGCAAAACTTACAACTACAACGACTGCATCTCGACCATCCGGGAGAAAATGCCCGTTACCCAAATACCCAAACTGAATCCTTTGGGCTCAGCTGCCGAAAGGTTTGCCGACCAGTTGATTTTTAGCATCCAATGGGAAGAAGCGATAAACGCCATTTCGAATTCGGCCAACAAAAGCAAGAAGAAAAAAAAGGTGGTCAATTTGTTGGTGGAAACCGACAAACGTTTGCTCCGTTCCGCTCCGCCTGCGGGCTCGCGCGACATGGCGGACCGACAGGTTTCCGTGATCAACGACGTAGTGGACGGCACCGACCTGCCAGGAGAAACCGACTGGGACAAAGCCTACCAGTTGATGTACGACAACAAGGATGAGGTCCTCCTGTTTGTTGAGCCCGACATTCCCGGCAACGTCTATCTGGATCCAGGCACCGCCCCGGAAGCAAAAGCCGGCCGCTCCGCCGATGCCAGTGGTTTTATTGCAACGTTTCCCCATCCGGAAGAAGATCCTCACCGTGCGCCGCAACCGTTCATTTGGCACCTCGACAACGACCACAGCCAACTTTTGGGCGCCAACGAAATCGTTTTTCCGTCCATCGTTACCGGAGAAGAACCAGGTAACAGCGAAACCCGGGTAAAAATCGCCCACATTGATACCGGCTTTTACGCACACAGTCCAACACTTCCGCTGTACATCGACCTGGAGGCCGACGTGCGTTTCAAACTCAACGGTGATGCAGCCAACAACGCCGAAGATTCCGACCAACCCATTGCCATCGCCGAGCAGGAAGGTCACGGAAACGCCACACTTTCCATCCTTGCAGGCCGCCGTTTAACCAAACAGGATACCGGCGGATTGTACGAAGGTTATTTCGGCGCCATACCGTTTGCAAGGGTTTTGCCGCTTAAAATCAGTGAAACGGTGGCCATTGTTTCCGGAAAAAAATTCCAGCGCGCCGTGGAATACGCCATCAAAAACAAAGTTGACGTCATTTCCATGTCGATGGCCGGTTGGCCTTCGCGTGCCATGGCCGATGCCGTCAACAAAGCTTACGAAAACGGCATCGTCATCGTGTCGGCCGCAAGCAACTGTTTTGAAAGAGGAATCGGGAAATTGTTGCCGTCAACCATGTTGTATCCGGCACGTTTCGACCGGACCATTGGCGTTGTTGGCGCCATGGTGAACCACAAACCTTACCTGGTTGAGTTTGGAAAACGAAACCGTGCAGAGGGCGGCGAATACATGCAAATGTGTTACGGACCGAAAGAAGCCATGGTTACGGCCATCGCAGGGTATTCACCCAACATCAGCTGGTTCAATAAAAACCGCGATACAGCACAGGAAGGCAGGTTTTTTGTCAGAACAGGCGGTGGCACCTCCAGTGCCACGCCCCAGGTAGCCGCCGCAGCTGCTTTGTACATCGAACACAACAAAGCCGTTTTTGACGCCTTGCCTGCCGACGAACGTTGGAAAATCGTGGAGGTGGTGAAAAAAGCTCTTTTTGATTCCGCGGCCAAGGACAAACAATACAAAAAATACTTTGGCAACGGCATTTTACGTGCCATGAATGCTTTGGATGAAAAATACTCGGCCAAAGTTTTGCTTAAAACCATCGACAAACCGGCGCCAGAGGCCAAAACCCAGGGATTTTTCAAAAACCTTTTCGGTTTGTACAAAAGGCGTGGTGCTGCGCCCGACCCCATGCGGGAGCTCTTTAAAGAAATGATGCAAACGGAGTTGATCCAATTGTTGCACCGCGATCCGGCGTTGTACCGCTTTTTGGAATACGACCTGACCGATGAATCGTTTGAACTTGAAGAAACTGAAAAACAGGAACTGATCGCCGCGGTTTTGAATTCCACGCTTGCATCCCAACACCTCAAAAGCAACCTCAGTTTGATGTACAATCCCGTGTCGGCGCCAACGTTGCGTTCCGGCGCAGGTGGTGAACTGCAGTTTGCAGGAATACCGGTACAGGGCGAAAGGTGCAGGATGAATTTCCGGGCTCAAAACATGGGCTGCCGGGTTGTGCGTGAAAGCAAAGGCATTTATGCCGACGAATCATCCGACATGGTTGTGGATGAAATAGAAATTGAAATCAGCTCATTGGCTGCCCGTGGCGGCGAAGTGATGTTCGATCTGGTGACCGATTTGGATAAACAGGGCCGTCAGGGCGTTGTTCTGACCGAATTTCAGGATGGTGATGAGGTGTTGTACCAATGGACCTTTGAAGAAGCGCCGGCGCAGGGCTTACAGCAACGCAGCATGCTTATGGCTGCAGCGCCCGAACGCGGTACGTTCAGCATTTCCCTCAGCAATTTCCAGCAGGCACAAACACGCGGCGGCGGATTCAAACCCGGCAAGTTGATTTTGAAATTGTTCAGTTGGTTGAAACCCAAAGGACCGCAAGTATTGAAAAAGGTACTGGCCGAATCTGCTGAAGAAAAATACGGTTTGTATTTTTATGATTTGAAACGGGCTGCCGACGGCAATGGGAACAACTGGATTTCGGCATCTGTCATGCCCGGCATGTGGGAAAAAATCAGTAAATCCAACCAGCCGCTGCTTTTTCTGGTGCCAGGTACTTTTAGCAAAATTGAAAAGGGATTTGATGAGCTGCTTTGCAATGAAAAGTACATCGACGAATTGGCTGATACCTATTTTCAATACGCACTTGGCTTCAACATGCCGACAGCAGCGCATGGCATTGAACAAAACGTGAAATGGCTGGATGCTGAACTTAAAGGCAAACTTGATAAAAAAATTTGCCATGTACTGGCCCGCAGCCGGGGAGGCCTGGTGGCACGTTATGCTTTTGAAAAACATTGGAAATCTGATACCGAGGCACCGCTCAAACTTGGCAAACTGGTGATGACCGCCACTCCCAACCAGGGCACACACATGGCCAACAGCGACCACTGGAAAGACATGATCAACATCACGACCAACCTTCTGGGCAAGGTGTTTATTCCTGCGAGTCCGGCCTTCGAAACCATCGGCGTGGTACTCAAAGCCATCGTGAACAACGTCGTGGACCTGCCGGGCATCGCCGACCAGCAACTGGACGGACCGTTCATCACCAAACTCAACAATGCTTTGGAAAAGGGATCAATGGATAATTACTACATTACCACCTCCAATTACGAACCGGGCAGTATTCTCGGAGCCTTTTTTGATAAAATTTTGTACGACAATAACATCTTTAAAGGTATGGTAAACGACAAGGTGGTGCCGCTCGACAGCGCACGGTTTAAACTCAAACCACTTCCGAACCTGGTGGAGTTTAAGGAAGACCATGCGCTGCTTCTGGGCCAGTCGGAACGTATCAACCACTTCGCTTACCTTAAGCCCAAACACAAACGGTCCTTAAGCTGGATTTTGGAAAAACTTACAGGGAAAATACATTCATGAAAATCACGGAGCACAGCCTGGAACCAGGCGAAACACGGAGTCTGACCATTTGGGCAAAGGAAAAAAATTCAAGCAACCAACTCGTTGTAGAACCCGGGCAAACGTACCAATTTACGGTATCACCGAACGACAAGTGGTTCGACATGGGTTGGCCTACCAATGCCAACGGATTCAACAATGTCGTTCTCCAATGGAGTCGCCATAAGCCCCGCGTTGAATGGGCCAAATGTTTTGCCTTGTGTGCTGTGTTGAATAAAAACGATGCAACAGCTTTTGTAGTTGGTACAAAGACGCGCACCACCTTCCCTGAAGGTGGTGTGTTGTCTTTTTTTGCCAACGATGCGCCGGACTATTATTTCAACAATTTTGGAAAAATTACGGTGGAAGTGTTGCGCGTGACGTAGTGGGGCACTAATAGATCGTTTTTATTTAATTGACAATCAACGCTTTTTGTTTTGAGTCCCAAAATTCACCTTGTTTGTGTCAAAAGGTGTTTAACTTTGGTGACCATCAATACAACCGCTTTAGCGGTGGAAGGGTTTATAGAAATAGGCACACAAAAAATCTCGGAGCCGCTTTAGCGGCGAAAGCCTTTGGCCAAGCATTTCCTCTGTATATCAAGAAATTACGATGCATTCAAGGCTTTCGCCGCTAAAGCGGCTCTTAGGTTTGTAGGTTGTTTAATTCTATAAACCTCTCCACCGCTAAAGCGGTTGAATTGTTGGTCAATATGGCTTGATACCCTTTTGATACAACTCCACTTTTTAAGACTTGGCATGTCAGACCGCAGGTTGAATGGAACGACTTGAGATCCTTTTTCGTTATGCCTTCTAATGGGCTATCCAAAAACAACATGCCATGGAAGAAATAACATTTGACCAAAATGCAGAACCGCCTGTTCGACAAGGATGGGAAGCAGCATTCCGACGCATGCACGAGGCAGGCGACGATGCATTGATTATACCTGACGTTTTTGATGATGAGATTGATATGGTGCGCTAATCCCCTCACTGATCAATCTCCGCCGTTTCCTCCGCTGCTGAAGTATCCAAAACGATTTTTTTCTTGTTGTTCCAACCCATTTTTTCAGCACCCTGATCGAAGATCCAGTACACCACGGGCACCACGATGAGCGACAGGAACATGGATGAGTTCAAACCGCCGATGATGGCCCAGGCCAAACCGTTTTTCCAGTCCGAGCCCGATCCCTGCGCCAAAGCGATGGGCAACAAACCGATCACCATGGCGATGTTGGTCATAAGTACGGGTCGGAAACGCATTTTGGTGGCTTGCAGCAGCGATTTGTCCAGTGGTAAACCTTGTTTTTGAAGCTGGTTGGCAAAGTCTACCACAAGGATGGCGTTTTTGCCCACCAAACCCACGAGCATGAGCAGGCCCAGACCTGTGAACACCGTCAGGTTTTCGCCGGCAAGTGCCATGGCGAGGAAGGCGCCGATCACCGAGAGCGGGATCGACACCAGCACCACAAACGGATACACCCAGTTGTCGTACAGGGCCACCATGATGAGGTACACGAGGATGAGCGACGTCCACAAGGCGAAACTCATGGTTCCGAGTCCCTGCTCCTGCCGTTTCAGGTCGCCACCGTATTTGATGACCGTGCCCAAAGGCAGGTCAAGTTGGTCGAGCCGGGCTTTGATCTCGCGCGACACGGTGCCGTTCGGACGGCCAATGACCTGCGCTTCGATCAGCATCGAGGTGGTACGGTCGCGGCGTTCCAAACGGGTAGGCGCTGTACCTTCGGTTACTTCGGCAAATTGTTTGAGGTACACGGTGTTGCCCACCGGGTTTACAAACGACACGTTCCGGATGTCCTCGGCACTGCGCC
>JADLBE010000080.1 GCA_020847915.1 Saprospiraceae bacterium
AAGCAAATGGCCGCTTTTGATCAGTGGCGGTGTTGGCATGGGATAAAAACAATTGCTGCGGACGAAAGTAGGCGTCCGCAGCATTATTCGCAAGCATCAACGGCTTGAGTTCGCAAGTATTTTCTCAAAACGTACAAATCAGCCAACCGGGCAGTATTTTTTTACCAATTGGTGGCAAAGTTAAAGCGCATTGGTGAGTGCTTCCCGGTTGATGCGGCGGATGAGTCCGCGCAAAACAGCGCCGGATCCGCCGACTTCAATAAATTCGCTGATGCCGTGGGCGAGCATGTTTTCCACGGTTTGCGTCCAGCGAACCGGTGCGGTAAGTTGGGCTACCAGGTTTTTGCGGATGATTTCCGGGTCGGTTTCGGGTTGCGCGTGTACGTTTTGGTAAACCGGGCATCGCGGTGTGCTGAACGGCGCGGCGAGGATGGCCTGCTGAAGTTCATCCTGGGCGGGTTTCATAAACGGTGAGTGAAATGCGCCGCTGACGGGCAACACCACCACACGTTTTGCGCCGGCGGCCTGCAGTTTTTCAACGGCCATTTCAATGCCTTTGCGGCTGCCTGAAATCACCAGTTGGCCGGGAGAGTTGTAGTTGGCTGGCACCACAATTTCGTCTGTGATGGAGGCGCAGATCGCTTCCACCTGGGCGTCATCCATACCGAGTACGGCAGCCATGGTGCTGTCGGCAAGTTCGCATGCTTTTTGCATGGCGAAAGCGCGTTGGCTCACCAGTTTGAGGGCATCGGCAAAAGGCAAAGCACCGGCTGCGGCTAGTGCCGTGAATTCGCCGAGCGAATGTCCGGCGACAGCGGATGGGTTGAAATCATCGCCGGCCACCATGGCGCGTACGATACTTTCCAAAAAAACGGCAGGTTGGGTGACTTTGGTTTGGGTGAGGTCCTGTTGTGTACCGTCGAACATCACATCGGTGATGCGCCATCCGAGGATGTCGTTGGCCTGTTCAAAAAGTTCGCGGGCCTGGGTGTTGGTTTCGTACAACTCCTTACCCATGCCTTCAAATTGAGATCCCTGTCCGGGAAATACGTAGGCTTTCATACAAAAAGGGTTCGTGCGTTTTATTTCAAAAATATTTGTTGCAAAGCGCAGGGCACCCGCAAGGGGCGCCCGTACAGGTGTTTTATTTCAAAAAGATTTGTTGCAAAGCGCGCCAAAGTTGTCCTTTTTTGCCGGTATCCGGTTGGAGTTCGGACAATTTGTGTGCAAAAAGAAATACGGTTCCGTAAAAATCGGTGGGAACATACAACGCCGATTCCAAACGCAAACCCAAATCTTTGGGCTCGATACCAAAAACCAAAACGACTTGTGGGCGTTTATGCTGTGGAAAAGGGAAAAGTGAAACGGCGGAACCTGGCTCAACGGAGGCCAAAGCAACATCCTGCTCCAGGTTGAGTCCTGCAGCAGTAAGCACTTTTTCCAAAAACATATTGCCTTCGGCAAAATGTTCTTCCTGGCAAACAAGGGCCAAAACCTGGCGTGCAAATCCACCCCGTGCGATGGCCATGACGTTTTCTTCAGGCATTGGAAACAGCAGATCGGCGGGAGAATACATAGTACAACAGATTGGTATAGGGTGTGCATAATGGCGCACCAAACAACTTTGTTTCAAAAAAGGCCTGTTTCAAAAATATAGTTCTGTCTATTTGTTAAATATTGGGCATTTGACAAACAATATTTTTGAACTTTGGGCAAAGTTACCTACTTTTGCACCGTCAATACAAGGTTTTTCACCACATCAACAATTTAAAAAATGGCTGTTAAGTATCCGATTACGGTCACCCAAACAACCAATTCGAGGTTGCATACGGTTGATTTCGAGAACATTCCGTTCGGCAAAGTGATCAGCGATCACATGTTTGTCGTGGATTTTAACGGTAAAGAATGGGTGGACCCACGCATTGTTCCGTTTGAAAAATTCGAAATTTCGCCGGCCAACCTTGCATTGCATTATGGCCAAAGCATTTTCGAAGGCATGAAAGCCAGCAAACGCAACGGTGAGCCGGTTTTGTTCCGTGCCGACATGCACGCACGCCGCTTCAACATTTCGGCGGAGCGTATGTGTATGCCACAATTGCCCGAAGAACTTTTCCTGCAGGCCCTTTCCATGTTGATAGATCTCGACCGTGACTGGATTCCCGAAAAGGAAGACTATTCGATGTACCTCCGTCCGCTGATGTTTGCTACGGACGAATACTTCGGTGTACACGCCTCCGAAAAATACCGTTTCCTCATCTTCACCGGTCCTGTAGGTCCATACTACCCCAAACCCGTAAATCTTTGGGTAGAGGAAGTATTCACACGTGCTGCCCAGGGTGGTGTAGGTGAAGCCAAATGTGCCGGCAACTACGGCGCTTCACTGCTGCCTGCCGTTCGTGCCAAACAAGCCGGTTACGTCCAGGTGATGTGGATGGACGCCGTTGAAAAGAAATACGTACAGGAAGTAGGCACCATGAATCTGTTTTTTGTGATGGACGGCAAGGTGATCACCCCGGCAACAACGGGCACCATCCTGCGCGGCATCACCCGCGACAGCTTCCTTACTTTATTGAAAGACTGGGGTTACACGGTTGAAGACCGCCTGATCAGCATCACGGAAATCACCGATGCCTACTGGCGCGGACAACTCCAGGAATGTTTCGGTGCAGGTACTGCCGCTGTAGTTAGCCATGTAAGTGCCATCACCTGGCGCGACCGCAAAATGGAACTTCCGCCCGTGGATGAAACCCACCGTCCGGTTGCTACCCGTCTGAAAAAATACATCAACCGCCTGCGCATGGGCCTCGAACCCGATACCTATGGCTGGCTTTCCGCCGTTGGCAATACGGGTGTTTGGGAAATGGTTGAAGAGCATGAAATTGCAAAGTAACAAAGTAAGCCTTGACATTCAGGTATTTATAAAAAAACCCACGCCTAAAGGCGTGGGTTTTTTTATAAATACCTGAATGTCAAGGCTGTAAAAGATGATTTGATGGCAAATTGGGCCTGGCGCTCCTCTACGTTTGTAACCAACAACATTGAAAATCAGGTAATTAAAAAAGCTGTACGCCTTTAGGCGTACAGCTTTTTTAATTACCTGATTTTCAATGTTTCAAATTAATTAAAAATGTATCGGATACCGAATTGCGCGTTCCAAACATCGAACGGCGACTGGCCGGTGACGTAGGTATCGCGAAGCAATTCAGCTTGTCCGTTGATGGTTTGGGTAGCCATGGTGTACCTCGGCACACCGTTGGCATCTACGCTGCTGAACGAAATCGGACGGTCGGTAACCAGTACCTTCTGAACACCCCATGAATCGTTGATCATGTTGGCGGCATTCAGGATGTCGACGCGGAACTGCAGTGTATTGCGTTTGCCCGCAACCTTGATGCCGAATTCCTGAACCACGGAAAAGTCAAAACGGTGAAGCATGGGGAAAAGGACCCCGTTGCGTACGGCATACTGTCCGCGGTTGGCGCTCAGGTATTCATCTTGTTTGATGAAGGCTTCAAAAGCATCGCGTTGTTGTTCGGGTGTAAACGTTTTGACTACCTGGCCTGCCGAGTTTTTAAGTTCGAGTGTGGCAAAGGTGAGGTCGGATGCGTTTTCCGGAACAAAAAGCAGGTCGTTGTTTTGAACACCGTCGCCGTTCATATCGCCGGCAATGGACCAGGAGTAACGGGAAGTAGGTATGCCATTCGCGGGGTTGAATCCGCGGGTTTCGCCGACATAACCGATCGAAAATTGCGTAGCGCCGATAACATTGTTGCCGTACTCGATGCGGTAGCCGAGCAAGCCGACCATACGGTTGGGCAGGTCCTGATCTGCATACTGGAGGTCAAGAATGTTGTTGCCGACAACCGATTTTGCAGCCGTAAAGGAACCGGATGCTACCGAGCCTGCGCTCATAAGGTCTTTAGCCTGGCTGTAGGTGTAAGCAAACATGCCGTAGAGGCCGCGTTGCACAGGATATTCCAGCTTGACGGTTGCGCCGAAGTAATAACCTTCGTCGGTGGTGGTCATCACAGCAGCACGCGAAACGTTGTTAACTACCCGAATGGCATTGCGCTGGGCGCCGCCACTGAGTCCGGAACCAGGGAAACGTGGACGGCTGTCAGGACCTGCAAAGGTTCTGTTGGCCGGTTCCAGGTTGGCGTCGAAATAGCGTACGGAGTTTACGTTTTGGTTGAACAAAAATTCAGCGGTAGCGATGAATCCGAACGGAATTTTTTGGTCGACGGCGAGGTTGGTTTTCCAGATTTGAGGAAACTTGTAACTCGGGTCGGTGTAAGCGATGTCGTAGGCGGAAGGTGCCTGTGGGTTGTCGGGACGGAAGATGGAAGGATCTGTTGTAAACTTGTACTCCGTTGTATTTGAGCCTTCAATAAAACCGGTGAGTACACCGTTGTTGCCGATTTGGTTCGACACCCAAACGTAAGGTGGGCGGCCGGTGAAGATGCCCGTACCACCGCGGATTTGTGTTGAGCGGTTGCCATTTACATCCCAGTTGAAGCCCAATCGTGGTTCAAACAGTATTTTGGTTTCCGGCATTTCACCTGTGTTGATTTTGTAATTGCGCTGTTCATCGAGGCCGATAAACGTTGAGTCAACAAGTGCCGTATTGGTTAGCGCCGTATTTTCGAAGAAAATGGCGCTCATACGCAAGCCAAACAGCAGTCGGAAATTGTTGGTAACCTGGAATTCGTCCTGCCCGTAAACGTCCACTTTATGTGCTTTCAGGATTTGAAGCGGGTCGGCACCGCCTTCGAGGGCTGAGTAGCGGTATTGAAACAACCTCAGATCAACAGGGGATGTATCGCCGTCAAAATTGGCTGCATCGTAAAAATCCTGGAGTGAATTAAACACATAAACCCCGTTCGAACCCGAGAAAAAGGAGTTGTTCGATTTGTAATATTCATAGTTGGCGCCTACCGTGAAGGTGTGACGGTTTTTGTATATCGAAAGGTTGTTCGTAACGTGGAAAGTTCCGTAATCGAGCAGGTTTGCAGGCGTAAATGGATCAAAACCAGCAGAAATGTACGTTTTACCACCTTCCTGGATGTCGATTGTGGGAAACAAAGCGCCTTTGTACTGACGGTCTTCGTTTTGGTAATCGTATCCTACAATAAAGGTGTTGTGCATTTTGTCGTTGATGGTACTGTTCCATTCACTTACGATCGAGCGGGTATTGTCGCCGATGAAGTAGCCTGAGTTCTGGTACGACATGGCATCTACGCTGGTTCGGCGCGGACCCAGGCCGAGCGACGATGAGTTGCTGACGAGCTGATCGGCCAACGAGTTGTGGTGGGTATACCGGAGCGTAAGTTTGTTTTTGTCGTTCACGTTCCAGTCCAAACGCACAAGGAACTTGTCGCTGGTGGTTTCGTTGTTGTACCCTTCATATTCCCCCGTTTCGTAGTTATACCGTTGTTTCAGGAACCGGCGGAGTTCTTCGAGATCGGTTTTTTCAACCCGGGTTGTTGTACCCGGCAGTGTTGAACCTGCAGGCACAAAGGTGGTAGCCGGTTCCACACGGCGTTGGATTTCACCGCTGATGAAGTAAAAAAGTTTGTTTTTTACAATGGCGCCGCCAAGTCGGCCACCCATGATGTATTCATCGAAGTTGCCGATTTGAACGGGCAATCCGGCGGCTTCACTGCCGTTGAAGGTATTGCTGTTGTTGCGCCAGTTGTAATAAGCCGAACCCGAAGTTTCGTTGTTACCGCTGCGTGTAACGGCATTGATGCCTGAACCGACAAAACCGGATTGGCGAACGTCAAAAGGAGCAACGTTTACCTGCAATTCTTCGATGGCGTCGAGGGAAATGGCCGTGGAGCCTGTACGACCACCGGCCTGGGCGTCTGAACCCAAACCAAAACCGTTGTTGAACACCGAACCGTCGATGGTAAAATTGTTGAGACGGCTGTCCTGAGCACCGAACGAAGATCCGTTGCCTTGTGGGTTGTACTTGGTAATGCTGTTGATGGAACGACTGCCGATGGTTGGAATGGAAGTAACCTGACGGTTGTCGAATGTTTGTGCTGCACCTGTACGGTCTGATGAAAAGATGTCGTTGCGTTGTGCTACGATGGAAACCTCCCCAATGGTCGTGCTGGTTTCCTGCATCACAAAGTTGATGTTGGAAGCAACACCAAGATTGGTGTAAATACCTTCCCGGCTTTGTTGTTCATAACCGGTGTACGATACCGAAATGTTGAAAGGGCCACCCACACGAACGGCAGGTAAAACATAACGGCCTGAAGCATTGGTTGATGTGCCGTAACGCGTACCCGATGGAACGTGCGTGGCTACCACCGTAGCACCAATGAGTGCTTCTCCATTGGCATCGGCTATAAGGCCGGAAATGGAGGAAGTAGTTACTTGAGCAAAAGCCGATAGGCTACCCAACAACAAAGCGGTTAGAACTATCGCTTGTCGCATAGCACCCACAACCCATGAACGTACAGTAAGCTGATACATAAGAAACGGATTTAGTGTTAAAGAAATCGCCACAAAATACATCTATGATGTTAATTGCCCGTTAAGTTTTAAGGTTTTTCGACCATTTATCACGGTAGAATATTCGTAATTTAAAGTTATTTTTTCTAAATATTAGAATAAAATACTGCAATAAGTGCTTTAGTGAAATATTATTTAAAGCACGAGCAACCAACGCCTCCTTTTATGTCTTCAAACTAACGCACTCGTCTGGCTGCAAATACCTATTTTTGCATCCTTCCTTCAACACGACAACATCCGCACCAATCCGTCACCAACATGAAAAAAGTATTAAGCGCACTCGTTTGCAGCGTCCTTTTTACCCTCAGCGCCCAGGCGCAAATCGTGATCAATGAGATCATGTACAATCCGCCCGAGCCCAATACCGACACCCTGGAATACGTCGAACTGTTTAACAACAGCAACCAGGCTGTGGACGTATCCAACTGGACCTTTACGCAGGGATTTGACTTTACCTTTCCCGGCGGAACAACCATACCTGCCAACGGTTACGTCATTATCTCTGAAAACGCTGCCCATTTTCAATCCAAATTTGGCTTTTTACCCTATGAATGGGTAGGCGCACTTACCAACTCGCCCGGTGAGGATATTGAACTTACCGACGACAACGGACAGGTAGTCGACTATGTTGATTACAAAAATACCGCGCCATGGCCTTTGGGCGCAGCCGGTCAAGGCGCGTCAATCGTGCTATGCGACCCCAACAGCGACAACAGCGACCCCGCAAACTGGCAGGCATGTCCTACGGCAACCATCGTCTTCATCAACGGTACGCAGGTATTTGCCAATCCCGGCTTAGCTTCGGGTTGTTCAGACGACCTCAAGGCCAACGATGACCAGTTCAGCATCATTTCGGGAACCAGCGCAACGCTGGGTGTTTTGGCAAACGACCTTACGCCCAATCCAGTCACTTCATTAAACATCGTTTCGGCGCCGGCCAACGGTGTAGCCACGGTGAACCCTAACTTTACCATAACCTACACGCCCGCTGCAAATTTCTGCGATGTGGACGCACTTCAGTACCGCGTTTGCGACGGACAAACCTGTGACACCGCAATCGTTTCGCTCAACATCATTTGTTACGAACTTTACGATATTGAAGACGTAACCAACGTGGATGCGAACGGTGTAGCCGATGCCATCGACTTGTTTGTGGAACTTCAGGGCACGGTTTACGGCGGCAACCTGCGTCCCCAGGGACTTCAGTTTACCATCATCAACGACAACAACCAGGGCATTGCCGTTTTTCAGCCCGTCGGTAATTTTGGATACAACGTAACGGAAAAAGACAAAGTGTCGATCCGGGGCCGCATCATCCAGTTCAACGGACTTGTCCAGATTGATCCGGATACCATCATCAAACTTTCGGGAAACAACCCGTTGGTAACACCACTTACCGTGCCTGCACCCGTAGAAAACACCGAATCGAGCCTCATCCGCATAACCAATTGCCGTTTGGTAGACGACGCTGAGTGGACCACAGGCATGGGCAACGGTGGCTTCAACATCCGACTTGTTTCCGACAACAATCCGCAGGACACCATTTTGGTGCGCATCGACAACGATACCGAAACCTACAACGCTCCCCTGCCCAACCAGCCTTTCAACATCACGGGCATCGGCAGCCAGTTCGACAGCGATTCGCCTTACACTTCGGGCTACCAGCTTTTGCCCCGTTACAACAACGACATCAGCACCCTGGTAGGCCTCAAAGAAACCGATTTCAGCCAGGAGGTGACCCTTGCGCCCAATCCGGCCACCGACTGGCTGCGTGTAACAAGCACCGTCCAGTTCGACGCCCTCCGTTTGTACAACGCACAGGGACAAATTCTGCAATCGTGGAACAAACCCGACATGCAGGAAAACATTTCCGTGTATGGCCTTCCAGCCGGCATTTACCACCTGCGTTTTGAAAAAGACGGCGGTGTTTGGACGACACGTTTTGTAAAAAGCGGACGGTAGGTAGTTTCCAGGTTATTTTAACCAATTCAAAATCCAAATCAAATTTCAGATTTCAAATTTCCTGTTTCTTCATTCTTTTTTCCCGCTAAAGTGGAATAACGAGATAGGAAATTTGAAATGTGAAATAGGGTTTGGATTTTTGATTTTATAGAAATAAGACATGCGACAAGGCCCTACCCTTCTACTGATTTTCCTATTTGCCGTACCGGCATTTGCCCAAAAAAAACGCATCAAACTCCCCGACGCGTTGAAAGAAGTTTCCGGCATGGTGCGCCTGAACGACGGTACCCTGTGGATGCACAACGACAGCCGTAATCCTCCTGTGCTGTTTCGGTACGACCCAATGGCTGAACAAATTGTAGAAAAAAAGACGTTGCCATTGCCCAACCGTGACTGGGAAGACATTACCGTGGACCCATCCGGAAAACTCTACCTGGGCGACTTTGGCAACAACGGCAATGCCCGGCGGGATTTGCGCATTTACATTTATCAGCCATACAATCAATTACTGGACTCCATCCTTTTTGTATATCCGGACCAGACGGCATTTCCTCCCCAGGACGAAAGCGACTGGAATTTCAATTGTGAAGCCATGGTTTTTTGGAACGATAGCCTGCACCTTTTTTCAAAAAATGTTTTCAAAGGTGATTATACGTGCAAACACTACGTTTTACCCGCACAACCTGGCCTTTATACTGCTGTTTTACGCGACAAACGGGTCATGCCCGAGCGTGTTGTAACGGGAGCCGCCCTGAGCCACGACGGCCGAACACTGGCCTTAACCGGCTATACCATGGGCAAACAATTTGGTTTTTTACCCAAAACCAGGGCGAGCGTCCTGTTTTTGACCGATTGGACAGACAACCGTTTTTTGTCTGGAAAAATGCAAAAAAAGAAACTTCCAAAATGCATCTTTGCCCGGCAATTCGAATCGGTTACCCACGTTGAGGGTTCTGTGTGGCTGGTAGCCAACGAGGGGCGTGCATCCCAGGCCCAGGCTTTGTGGCGTATAAAACAGAAGCGGTAAAACAAGCACTATTGCACCCGTAACCCTTGAATACAACACAATAAACCTATCATTAATTAGAAAAAAGCAACTCATGAAGTTTCCATTTGGGATTTTGTTTTTAACAGCAGTAACTCCATGAAAAGCATAGGCAATATACTGTTGGTCCTGAGTGCTGTTTTCGGCTTGCTTGGAGCAAGATCGTTGTGGCGCGATTTTCAATACGAAAAAGCAAGTATGGCTGTAAAGGCAGAGGTACTTTCCGTCGAGGTAATAAATATAAAAAGTACGGTCGCAAAAATAGTTTACTCACTCGCTTTTCAGCGAGACGGTTATGTGGATACCTTAGAACACATAACCCACGAAATCCACACTACGAAGAACCCTCTTCCAACGGTTGAAGCGTTGAAAACAACCGCAAAATTTGTGCGTTATGTTCCTCAAAACAACAGGAGAATGACTATTTTAACCGAGCGGGTTGATATTACCGATAGTCCGGAGTATGTCAGCTCACATAAGTGGTCATATTTTACCTACATGTTGGCATTTTTTGTTTTTAGATATCTGATAAAGAAGTAGAAGTAAAAAATGCGGGGCTCCTGCATCAGACCTTGTGGCGCATCAGGAAAAAACGGTAATAAACCAAACATCCCAAAAGCAACACCCCGCATTTTACACCTGCCACAAGCCAAAATCCGCTGAAAAAATCCGAAAGGTACCAGGCGAAAATGCCACACATCAGGCCAAATGCCCCGAGCTTAAAAGCAACCCTGTAAATAGTTCTCCAGGAAACTCCGGCTTTATGCGCCATCCATACCGGCAACAACAACCCAAGTGTCGCCTTGGCAAACAAACGGCTCCAGGCTGCGTATTCCGCCGAAGGATTTTGCCACAGTGCAAGGGCGAGCATAAGGTTGGTCCAAAAGGTCCACAACACCAAGTTGGTCCACCAAATTTCCGGCTTACCCAGAGCCCGCAACAAAGCAGGAAAAGGCGACCACAAGGCCCGAAGCCATCCTGCAACCCCAAGAATTTGCAAAAGTGGCACCATCGGCGTCCATGCCTCACCGAGCAGCAACAACACGATTTCGTTGGCAAACAAAACAAGTGTCAGATACAACGGGTACAAAAGCATCATCAAATGCCGCGATGATTTTTGAAAAAGAGCATCAAGCGCAGCAGGATCGGCTTTTAACCGGGCAAGCATCGGGAAACTTACCCTCGTGATGATGGGCGCCAGCCTTGATGTCGGCAATTGAAGGAACGAAAAAGCCATGTTGTAATAACCCAGGGTTTCAACGCCCAACCATTTGCCCAGAATAAGTTTGTCGAGTGAACCCGATAAAAATTCGGTCCAACGCACGCCCAATTCAAAAAAACCCAATTTGAAAAGTGGCCAGGCATGAACGACAGGGCCCGGTCGGAAAACGTTGAGATGGGCCAGCCCAAAACCGGTAGACAAAACGGAAACTACAACCCACCTGACCACAAACGCCCAGGCCATGGACCATGCCCCCCACCCTTTGTAAGCCAAAATACCAAGTACCAAAAAAGAACACAGCCAGGAAAATGCTTCAATCCTTCCGTTCATTGCAAAGTTGTAACGGCGTGCATGCACACCTGTGTACAAAGCAGCAAAAGGCATAAAAACCAACGAAATGCCCATCAAGGACACCAATCCATCCAGTTCCGGCCGGCCGTACCAGGCAGCGAAGTAAGGTGCTGCAAGCCACAACAACACCCAAACGGCAGCACCAAGTCCACAACCCATCCAGCCCAGAGCGGCGAGTTGTTTTTCGTCGAGGCGGTTAACCTGTACGGCAGCGTGCACCAATCCCGCTTCGGAAAGTGGTGTAAGGAAGGAAATGACCGCAGCCGCGAGGGCATAGTCGCCGCCGGCTTCCGGCCCTGCCAGTCGTGCAAAAAGAATGGTTTGACTTACTTGCAACAAAACCGATAAGCCGGTGCTCCAGGCGGAAGTCCCAAGCGCCTTTTGGTACAATTCGGAGGAAGGTGTTTCTGTGTTCAACGCATCAGCACCATTTTGCCGATGCCGTGTTTGAAATAACCGTCGACCGACTGGTTTTCAAAAAAATCGAAATCGCTGCCGTCGGCTTTTTTGGCCACGATGCGGTACAGATAAACGCCGTTGGCCAATTGATCGCCGAAGTTGTCGCGACCATCCCAACAGTAATCGCTTCGGTGCGTGCCGGGCCTCAGCGGTCCGAATTCGGATTCCGTGATTTCTTTCACCACTTTTCCACTCACCGACATGATCTGGATCTTAAACCGAACGGGCGTTTCAACACCAGTCATGGTGTACACAAAACAAGTCGACGAAGAAAACGGGTTGGGATAATTGAGCAAGTTGGAAATCGACGATTTGTTGATGACTTTAAACGTCACGGTGTAATCGAGCGTCCCGGAAGCATTTCCGGAAGCGTCTTGGCCGTAGACGAGCAGGCGATATTCGCCGTCCTGGGTGAAATGTGGCCGCCACTCCAGTTTTGCAGTGTTTTTATGCGGCAGATCCGACACTTCGGCGGGCATAAACATAACCTCGCTGAAATAGACGGGGTTGACGGATCCATCGGGTAATTGCACATGCAAATCAAAGGCGGTGGTATCCGACAGCGCAAGGAAAGGATTGTCGTCTTTCAGACTAACGTTGATGATGGGTTTGGGCGAAATAAGGTCGCCGTCCATTATGTGCATACCATCGAAGGTGACATCGAGGAGCGGGTTGCGGTTGTCGAGGGCGACAAAAAATTTATGGAAGTAAACATTGTTGTTTAGGCGCAACTCAGGTTGAACTGAATCGAAATTCATATACGCGAAGTATCGGTACGGCCCGTTCAGCAATCTGGTATCCATGGAAAAATCGGCGTGCAAAGTGTCCCCAGGCGCCAAAGGTTTGAGATTTTTGTCCATGATTTTAATGGATTGCCCGGCTTCGTTCTCAATCCGGTAACGAACAAACAGGCTGTCCATCGGCGCGTCGGACACATTTCTGAAAGCCACGGAGCTGCTCATGATGTCCCCTTGTTGCAACGTATCGGCGTAAAAGTATTCGTGGGCCACAGGGTGTATGGCGCCTTCGGGCAGGGAAGAATACAGGACGCGCAGGTATTTGGGTTGCGGGAGGGTGCGCAGGGTACTGTCCTGGCCTTCGTAGCGGAGTTTGAGGTAGGGGTACTCTGTAGTTGAAAGGTGCGACAACGATTTAACATTCTGATCGTCGAGTATATACAACAAGGTATCGCTTGCATCCTGTCGAATGCCGTACACTGATAACCAAAGCTTTTCGTTGTGTGCATCAAAACTTTCCCGTTCCCAATGCAGGCGTTGCCAATGGGTTGCCGGACCGATGGGTGGTGTTTCGAACTGTCCGGTAGCCCATTTGGCAGGAAATGAACGGCTTATGTAGATCATGGAGTCCACACCGGTCACGAACGTATCTATCGCAGGAAACGAAGGGTCGTTTTTGCGAAAAATAAAGCCGTAGGGAGGAGGGTTTTGATTAAATGTGCCAAGCTTTCGTACTTCTTTGGCGCCTTGCGCCTCCAAAACCTGAAAAAGGTTTTTACCGTAGGTAATGGAGTCATTTGCCCATTGGTTGGG
>JADLBE010000081.1 GCA_020847915.1 Saprospiraceae bacterium
ACCGTGCCGCCCCTTAATGATACTTTGCCGGTGGTTTCGAATAAAAAAATGGTTGAGGATGATGGCCCTGATTCGGCTGTCCCTGCGGAAACAAATACAGGCAACCACCCCGGATTCACCGACGTAGCCACGCTGAAAGCTGGTATTTTATTCGACATACGTTACGCCACCAAAAACAATTTTACCAAAAGCAAAATTTACGACTGTCCGGCGTGTTTGCTCAGGCCCGAAGTTGCAGAAGCGTTGGTGAAAGTTCAGAAAAAACTCCAGGCCAAAGGACTTGGTCTTATCATGTACGACTGCTACCGACCCAAACCTTACCAACAGCGTTTGTGGGACAAAAAACCCGATCCGAATTACGTTACACCGCCCGCCAAAGGCTCGATGCATTCGCGCGGCGCGGCAGTTGACCTCAGTATTGTGGACAAAAACGGTAAACCGCTCGACATGGGCACGGAGTACGACTATTTCGGCCCGGAAGCCCATTACGATTACACCAAACTGCCCGCACAGGTACTCAAAAACCGCAAACTTTTACGCGAAACCATGGTTGCCGCAGGGTTTCAGGGCATCCGGACGGAGTGGTGGCATTTTTCCTACAAAGGGAAGTCGTACGCGCTGAGCGATTATGTGTGGAAGTGTAAGTAAGGACCCGGGTGCGTCTGAAAACAACTCCTGCTATTTTGAGCACTCAAAGGTGAAATCCAAGCTGCTGGCATTGTACGTTGAATGGTTGTATTTGACTTCCACCGTTTGGTTATTCGGATTGAAAACTACGGAAGTTCTTGCTACAAAGAAGCCGTAGTTGTAGCCAAACTCTTTCCCGAGCGTGTAAATTCCGCTTGAATCAACAAGTTCATCCCATGCAAAAAGGTCCCACCACGAAGACAGCCGTGAGCCGACCGGACCTTCCATGACAAAACTGTCCATCGAAACCTGCCTTATCCGTAAGGTGTCGAAATCTTGAAGAACCGTATCGCATACCCACTCGTAATGGTATTCGGTTGGCGACGTCCATACTTCTTGTAAATAAGAGGAGCGTTCGAAGCTTGGGCCAACGTAGATGCCCGTCAACAATCCGGCAACCGTAACTGTATCAACTATAGTGGTATCAACCGTATCCGTATCAACCGGATCCGGTTGAACCGTATCATCATCCTTCTGGCAGGAAACAAAAATGAGGACAGCAAGTGCAATGAAGGAAAGTAATGGTTTCATGGGTAGTTTTTTATGTGTTGCGAATGATGGCTTTACCCTTTTCAGTGTTTCTTTTAATGAATACGACCTCCATGCCCACCAATTTAAGTTGTTTTTTGGAAAAATTAAAAAAGTAATATTATACTATGGAAATAAACCTGGAGTACCATTATGGGCAAACGCCTTTGGACGAAGAAGAGAAACAAGGGTTGCTGATCGCATCCATTGCTACGCAGGGTGAATTGGACGAATTTGAACAACAAAACATCGAGCAATCCATTCAATGGCTGTGGATGCGCCCATTGAAACCTGAAACCATTTTTACAGAAAAGTTCATCAGGGAAGTTCACCGTAAAATGTACGGACAGGTTTGGCGATGGGCTGGCAATTTTAGAAAAACGAATAAAAATCTTGGCGTGGATAGGTGGGTCATCTCAACAGAACTTAAGGTCTTGTTGGAAGATGCTCTATTTTGGGTGAACAACAATTCATGGCCACCTGATGAAATGGCCGTCAGGTTTAAGCACCGTCTGGTAAGCATTCGTTGTTTCCCAAACGGCAACGGCAGACACAGTCGGTTGATGGCAGACATCATTATTGAAAAAATTTTCAAGCAACCTGTTTTTTCCTGGGGAGCCTCTGATTTGATTCAACAAACTGAACCGCGAACTACCTACATCAAAGCTGTAAAAACTGCTGATGCCGGGGACATACAGCCGCTTTTATCATTTGCCAGGTCCTGAGGGCTACTACCGCATGCTGTAATTCACGCCCAATCGCACCTGTCTGCGCTGCTGCACAGGATACAACAAATCATCGGGCGTGCCCGTCGCATCGAGGCCCGTATACTCCCGGTTGAACAGGTTTTGGAACATCAGGTACATCGAAAAATGGTTGCTCAGGTAAACGCGTGTGGTAACATCCCAGGTTCGGAATTTTGAATATTTTTCCAAACTCATTGCTCGATCCACCCGGTCGGCATACAGTACCGACTTGCTCAACGCTTCTTTTTGCCGATTGGTGCTCACCACCACTTCCACCTTGTTCACCGTGAAGAAATAACGCATTTGCGTTTGCCAGGAAGGCATATTTAAAGGTGCACTTATGGCCGGGAGGTTGGGCCCTACCCATTCGGCGCCGAAACTGCGTTGCATAAAAAACTCGAAGTAGAAATCAAGTTTGGAGCGGTTTCTTTCCACGGTAAAATCCTTGGTCCGAAAAAGTGCCTGAATACCCCAAACACGTTGCGAACGTCCCTCCGGCTGGGCAAACCCAAGGATGTAATTGTCGGGGTTGTTGGCTGTTGGGTACACCATGCCGTCGCGGACGAGGTCGTACGATTCCTGTAGAAAAGCCGACAGGTCGGCCCTGTACAACCGTTTGCTGTATCTAACGCCAAATTCACCGGCATACACCCTTTCCGGGTTGGTTAACCCGCCACTGTTTTGCCTGCTGGTGTAAAGGGAAGAAGTGTACACAATGCTGTTGGCATTGGTATACACCGAGGGCTGCTTGTACCCTCCGCTGGCGTTGGCCCAAATGGCCCATGAACTGTCTATGCGGTACAACAAAGCCAGTCGTGGAGCCAAAACCAACGTCGGCAGCAAGGCTACGTTGGCTCCAGCCACCAGGGTCAGGTGTTTGTTTTTATAATGAAATTGTCCATAAGTGTTCACATCCACCAGCCCGGTATCCAAAGGATTGAAGGGTTTGGACGTATCCTGCATGTTGGAAAAATTCAGATCAACCGGCGAGGTATAATACGTATTAAGCGGGGTGCCAAAACCCGCGCCAATTTGTCCACCCATCTCAATAGCCATGTTGGTGTTCAGTTTGATACGGTGCCGGGTTTCAAAACGCACATCCACGGCATCGGCCACACCGTACCGCACCCCATCCCCAAATTGGGTTTGTACCGTATCAAACAAAGCCAGGCGTTCAGCTTCGTTGTTGGTCAGCGGAAGTCCGGCTTCGTAAGCCATCCAGTTGAGCCGGTCGAAAACATGACTGATGGTAGAAGTATTGCTGATCCGGTAACGTTGTACAGACAACAGGTGGGTTGCCTCCCTGCGTCTTTTTTGACGGGTGTAACTCAGTGCGTAGGTTTCGATGCGTTCGGACAGCCGGTTGGAAGAGCTTGCATACGACAAGGCGAATGGGTTCATGCCCAGGGCGGCGTGTTCGTTGCGCGCCATCCTGTAGTAGGCAAATTGAAGGCCGCGCCAGCGCACCCGGCCGCCGAACATGCGACTTTCCATGGCAAGCGGCGATTGGCGGGGATAGGCCAGGGAATCGTCGGA
>JADLBE010000082.1 GCA_020847915.1 Saprospiraceae bacterium
ATTTTTTTGCGTTTTTGCATTTCTACCAGGCCGTTTACCGTCACTTCACCTTCGGTAATACGAATGTTGGCTTCGCCGCCGGTACCTACGAGGTGCAGGACTTTCAGCAGGTTGTTGAGCATGATGTACGGGTAACCGTCGAGGGAAAAGGTATGTTTCATGCGTTCAGTTCCTGTTTTAAAAATTGGCCTGTGTAACTTTCTTTTATCTTGGCAACCGCTTCGGGTGTACCTGCACACACAATGTTACCGCCGCGGGAACCGCCGTCCGGACCAATGTCGATGATGTGGTCGGCCATTTTGATGACGTCGAGGTTGTGTTCAATAACGATGACGGTATTGCCTTTTTCCACAAGGCGGTTGAGCACAAAAAGCAGTTGGCGGATGTCGTCAAAATGCAGTCCTGTGGTAGGCTCATCGAGGATGTAAATGGTTTGGCCGGTATCTTTTTTCGACAATTCCTCTGCGAGTTTCACGCGTTGGGCTTCGCCGCCGCTGAGGGTGGTGGCTTGTTGCCCGAGCGTGATGTAACCCAGACCTACTTCCTGCAGTGTTTTGACTTTGCGATGGATGTTGGGGATGGGTTCAAAAAAGAGCACGGCTTCGTTGATGCTCATGTCGAGTACGTCGGAGATGCTTTTGCCTTTGTACAGGATTTCCAGGGTTTCGCGGTTGTAACGCCTGCCGAGGCAACGTTCGCAGTGTACCTGTACGTCGGGCAAAAAATTCATTTCGATGGTACGCAAACCGGCGCCTTCGCACACTTCGCAACGTCCGCCTTTTACGTTGAACGAAAAACGTCCGGCGTTGTAGCCGCGGATGCGGGATTCGGGTGTGTCGGCAAACATTTTGCGGATGTCGCCAAAAACGTTGGTGTACGTGGCCGGGTTGCTGCGCGGTGTACGGCCGATGGGGCTTTGGTCGATTTCGATCACCTTGTCGAGGTGATCGAGTCCTCTAACTTCCCGGTAAGGCAACGGCCTTTTGAGGCTGTTGTAAAAATGGCTTTGCAGGATGGGGTAAAGGGTTTCGTTGATAAGGCTTGATTTGCCCGAACCGCTCACGCCGGTAACGCAGATAAACGTGCCAAGGGGCAAGGTCAAATCGACGTTTTTCAGGTTGTGGCCTGTGGATCCCATCAATTCGAGGAATTTTCCGTTGCCTTCGCGGCGTTTTTCCGGCGGATCGAGGCGTACACGGCCGGCGAGGTAATCGCTGGTACTTGTGGGGTTTTTCAAAAACTCGGCGGGTGTACCGAGGTCGACAATGCGGCCGCCGTGTTTGCCCGCGCCGGGCCCCAGGTCGATGAGGTAATCGGACTCGAGCATGATGTCGCGGTCGTGTTCGACCACCAAAACTGTATTGCCGATGTCGCGCAGGTTTTTCAATGCTTCGATGAGGCGCTGGTTGTCGCGTTGGTGCAATCCGATGCTGGGCTCGTCGAGGATGTAGGTGATGCCGGTGAGTTGTGAGCCGATTTGGGTGGCCAGGCGTATGCGCTGACTTTCACCGCCCGAAAGGGTGCGTGATGGACGGTGCAGGGCGAGGTAATCGAGGCCCACCTGGAGCAGGAATTTTACGCGGAAGCGTATTTCCTTCATCACATCGCGTGCGATGGCGCGTTGGCGGTCGCTCATGCCGTTTTCCACCGTTTGCAGGCGGGCATACAGGGCATTCAGGTCCATTTCGCCCATTTCGGCGATGTTGAGCTCGTCTATTTTAAACCAGAGACTTTCCTTTTTCAAACGTGCGCCTTTGCATTCGGGACAAGGCTGCACGGTCATAAAATCTTCAGCCCACTGGCGTATTTTTTCGCTGCCGGTATCGGTATACCAGCGCTTGAGCATGTTGATGAGGCCTTCGTAGGCCAGGTTGTAGCTGTATTCGTCGCCACCCCAGTTGAGGTCCACTTTCAGGTCCTCGTCGCCGCCGTGCAGAATGGTTTCCAGGGCTTTTTCCGGAATTTCTTTCACCGGCGTGCTGAAGGAGAATTTGTATTTTTTTGAAAGGGCGCGCAGTTGTTTAAAAAGCATGTTGTCGCGCACCTCACCAAGTGGGGCGATGCCGATGTCGTTGATGCTTTTGCTGTCATCGGGGATGACACGTTTCATATCCACCTCGTGCACCTCGCCCAAGCCCTTACAATGCGGGCACATGCCGTAGGGTGAGTTGAAAGAAAAGGTGTTTGGGGAAGGTTCTTCGTAGCTGATGCCGCTTTCGGGGCACATCAGGTTTTTGGAATACCCGGCGGGCGTGGCATCGGGGGCGTCGAGGTCGATCACCTGGAGCATGCCGTCGCCGATGCGCAGGGAAGTGCGCACACTGTCGGCCAGGCGTTCGCCACGGTCGTCGCCAGTGCGCAGGCGGTCCACCACGATTTCGATGTCGTGGATTTTGTAGCGGTCGATTTGCATGCCGGGTGTCACATCCGTGATTTCGCCGTCGATGCGCACTTTGGTGTAGCCTTGTTTGCGCACCTGTTCAAAAAGTTCGCGGTAGTGGCCTTTGCGGGCGCGAACGATGGGTGCGAGCAGGGCAATTTTGCGTTTATCGAACCTTTCGAGGATGTTTTGGATGATTTGTTCCTCGGTGTACTTCACCATTTTTTTTCCGGTGTTGTACGAATAGGCTTCTCCGGCGCGGGCGAACAAAAGTCGGAGAAAGTCGTATACTTCAGTAACCGTGCCTACAGTGGATCGTGGATTGCGGCCTGTGGTTTTTTGTTCGATGCTGATGACGGGGCTCAAACCGGTGATCTGCTCTACGTCGGGGCGTTCCATTTCACCGATAAACTGCCTTGCGTAGCTCGACAATGTTTCCATAAAACGCCGCTGACCCTCGGCATAGATGGTATCAAAGGCCAGGGAGCTCTTTCCGGAGCCGCTGATGCCTGTAATAACCACGAGTTTGTTGCGGGGAATGCGTACGTCGATGTTTTTCAGGTTGTGCACCCTTGCACCGATGACTTCGATGTAATCCTGCCCGGCGATGCCGTTGGTTGGAAGCTGCTCAGGAACTTGAACCGGTGTTGTTGTTTTTTTTGCCATGTTGTGCGTGAAAACAGCACAACACGCCTTGCG
This sequence comes from Saprospiraceae bacterium, assembly GCA_020847915.1. Taxonomy (GTDB): domain Bacteria; phylum Bacteroidota; class Bacteroidia; order Chitinophagales; family Saprospiraceae; genus M3007. The sequence continues at coordinate 3,080 of JADLBE010000082.1, forward strand.
GTTGCGCTAATCCGCAAAGTTACGAGATAAAAACTGTTCAGGAAATAAATTTTAAAACAAAATGTGTTTTACAGATAACGTTTGACGGGAAAATGGCAAGCTCTAAACGTCATCCACAGGCAAATTTTACACATTAACAATCTGCTTGCACTTTGAACGGCAAAGGCGTTCTATTTTTGTGACGGCAAAACCAAAATTGTTTGGATGAGTGATTTAGCACGACTGATTGAACACACCCTATTAAAGCCGGATACAACCCTATCGGACATCAGGCGTGTGTGTGAAGAAGCAAACCGCCACCAGTTTGCGGCTGTTTGTATTCCCCCACTTTTTGTGCGGGAAGCGAAACGTATTCTTGGAGAAGGCAGCGCGGTGAAAGTAGCTACCGTGGTGGGGTTTCCCATGGGTTATTCGGCCATTGCGGCAAAAAGTGAAGAAATCAAACGTGCTGTGGAAGACGGCGCCGATGACATCGACGCCATGATCAACCTGGCCGCTTTGAAAAGCGACAACTGGAACCACGTGAGCAACGACATCGAAAGCGTGGCCATGGCTACGCACATGCGTGGTCGCACACTCAAACTCATCCTCGAATGCGGCATGCTGAGCGAAGACGATATCCGCCGTTTGGCCGATATGGCCGTTGCAGCACGGGCCGCTTACCTGAAAACAGGCACAGGTTACCACGGTTTTCCAGCCACTACCGACATGGTACAACGCCTGCGGGCCATTGCACCACCCTCCTTAAAAATTAAAGCTGCCGGTGGTATCCGTACCGCCGCACAGGCCTTAGCCCTGGTGAATGCCGGCGCCGACAGGATCGGAACGTCTGCGGGTTTGGAAATTATTGGGGTGAAATAAGGCAATTAGGATATGGTTTACAATGGATAGAGTTGTCTTGCTTTGCTTCTAATGAACCACTCTGTTGAGTGGTAATGTGCCAACCACGAAGTGGTTGAATATGAATAGCTCCGGGTGAAACCCGGGGTAAAGAGTCCCACCGCCCCGCAACCGCGAAGCGGTTGAATATGAACTCATTAAAGCTATTGCACAATACATTACTATCCATCAGATCAGTCTTTTTGAAATAAAGCTTGATCACACGCTTTTCCTGGCTGAGTTCATATTCAACCGCTTCGCGGTTGCGGGCCTGCGGGGAATACCACCCCCGGGTTTCACCCGGAGCTATTCATATTCAACCGCTTCGCGGTTGGCAAACCACGGTTCATTTTTGATGTGATATGGCCCAAAAAGGGCCGAAGCGCCTCTCGACATGACACGGCGCTTAGTAATAAGGTTGGGTTAAAAACCCTTTAACCAGTGGACAACTCGTTGAAAGTACTTTACGTTTGTGTTGTAAATTTCCAAGCTATGAAAAACCCCATTTTCCCCATTTTCCTCCTCTGCCTGTGTTTTTCCTCCGCAAACGCCCAGGAAGTCCAAATAAACGAGGATCCCGCCGTGGCCAGTATGGTTCAGGCGTGGTCCAACGACAACCGCACCAACCCCGGCATCGACGGGTGGCGGCTCCAGGTAGTGGCTTCGCCCGACCGCCAGCAGGTGGAACAGGCCGAACTGCGTTTCAAAACCCTTTACCCCGACGTACCCGCCGCATGGGTGCATGAAAAACCGTATTACAAATTGCGTGTAGGCGCTTTTCGCACCCGTTTTGAAGCCCAGGCGTTCATCCCGGCCATCGGCGATGAATTTCCAGGCGTTTACCCCGCCAAAGACCCCGCCATCCATCCGCGCGATTTCCTGAAGAACTAACCAAAAACGTCTAACTTTGCGTTTTACGGGCCAAACCCGGGGTTTACCATGTCCACAGACCGACAACAACTGCTCAATTTCGGTGAGCTAGACCGCATCATCCTGACCATCTACGTGGCCCTTGTGTCCATTGGATGGCTTATGATTTATGCGGTGAACTACAACGCCGAAGCGCCTTTCAATTTTTTCGACTTCACCACCACGCCCGGGAAACAGCTCTTTTTTATCGTGGTGTGTTTTGCCCTGCTCTTTTTCATTTTGCTTACAGATTGGGCTTTTTGGCGCACGTTTGGACTGGTTATTTACCTTTTTTCCCTGGTTTTGATGGCGGGTACGCTTATCTTCGGTCGGGAGGTAAACGGCGCGAATGCCTGGTACCAGTTCGGTGGTTTTTCCCTGCAACCTGCGGAAATTGCAAAGTTTGGTACTTGTTTGGCCATGGCCGGCTACTTAAGTTCGGCAGGCGTTAATTTGCGCGAATGGCGCAGCCGTTTTTACGCCTTAGGGCTGTTTATGCTGCCGGTAATCATCATTTTGCTGCAAAAGGACACCGGTTCAGCCCTCGTGTTTTTCTCCTTCATGCTGGTTTTGTACCGCGAAGGCTTGTCGCCCAGCTGGTATGCGTTGGGTTTTGGCACCGCGGCCCTGGTTATCCTCGGACTCACATTTGACCCGCCTTACATTGTCGTAGCCTTGCTCACCCTCGGCGTTTCAACCTTGCTCATCACCCGTTTTAAGGAACGCCAACGCGTTTGGTGGGGTGTATTCGCCCTGGTTTTGGCTTCGGTGTTGTTTTGGACGCCTGTGCAGGCATGGGTAGCTTCCCAACTCAGCATTACACTGCCAACCGATGCATTGGCTCTTAAAGAAACCCAGGTTTGGATGATGGTAGCGCCGGCACTTTTGTTTTTGGCCGCTTTTATACCCAATTACCTCAAAAAAAACAACCTCATCCAACGCAGACTGCAACTGATGTTGTTGTTGCTTACCCTTTCCGGCGCGCTCATCGTTTTGGCCAACTTTGCCTGCTATACACTTCTTGCACCACACCAACAGGAACGTATTAAAGTGTGGCTGCGGCCCAGGGACGTTGACCCACGAGGCTCGGCATACAACCTTTTGCACTCCAAAATGGCCATCGGTTCGGGTGGACTCATCGGTAAGGGTTTCCTCGATGGCAACATGACCAAACTTAAATACGTGCCCGAACAAAGCACCGACTTCATTTTTTGCACCGTCGGCGAAGAACAGGGCTTTTTGGGCGTAGCCCTGCTGATTTTTATTTTTGGCGCCCTGCTGTACCGGATCACCGTCATCGCCGAAAAACAACGATCCAACTTTTCACGCCTCTACGCCTATTGTGTAGCAGGTATTTTGTTTGTGCACTTTGTGGTCAACATCGGCATGACCATGGGACTGTTTCCCATCATCGGCATCCCATTGCCGTTCATCAGCTACGGCGGCTCGTCGCTCATCGGGTTTACACTCATGATCGGGGTGTTGCTGAAGTTGGACAGCTTTAGAAACCAGGCGTGAGCATATGAACTGTAAAGGGCATTCTATAAGATATCAGGTGTCTCGCTTCGCTCGACATGACAAGGCGCTTATTATCAAGGCATTATCCGGATTTCTCGCTGCGCTCGAAATGCATCCCGACGTAACCGATGTATTGCGCAAAGTGAGCGCCATTTCGAGCGCAGCGAGAAATCCGAATAATGCCTTGATAATAAGCGCCTTGTCATGTCGAGCGAAGCGAGACACCTGATGCATTAACAAAATACAGTTTCATATCGAACGCTGCAAGACATAGTTTTTGTCATTCCGGGCTAAATGCGGAATCTGAATCTTATCCATGACTTTTGAACTGTTAAAAACCGATACCACCACCCGTGCCCGCGTCGGCAAATTGCATACCGCACACGGCACGGTGGAAACACCCATATTTATGCCGGTGGGTACGGCTGCTACGGTGAAAGCTGTGCACATGCACGAGCTGGAACGCGACATTTCGGCCCAGATCATCCTGGGCAACACGTACCACCTGTACCTGCGTCCGGGCCTCGACGTGTTGCGCGAAGCGGGCGGATTGCACGGCTTCAACGGCTGGCACAGGCCCATGCTTACCGACAGCGGTGGTTACCAGGTGTATTCTTTGGCGCACAGGCGCAAAATCAAGGACGAAGGTGTCATGTTTCAAAGCCACATCGATGGCTCGAAGCACCATTTTACGCCGGAAGGCGTGATGGACATCCAGCGTGTGATCGGGGCCGACATCATCATGGCTTTTGATGAATGTACGCCCTACCCGTGTGATTACAATTATGCGAAAAAATCGCTCGACCTCACCCACCGCTGGCTGAAACGCTGCATCGACAGGTTTCAAACAACCGAGCCTGTTTACGGCTACGACCAGGCGTTGTTTCCCATCGTTCAGGGCAGCACGTACCCCGATTTGCGCAAACAATCGGCCGAAACCATCGCCGAACACGGCGCCGAGGGCAATGCAATCGGCGGTTTGTCGGTAGGCGAACCCGCCGAAGACATGTATGCCATGACCGATTTGGTGACTGCAATACTTCCGGCCGACAAGCCCCGATACCTCATGGGGGTGGGCACGCCGGAAAATATTCTGGAATGCATTGCCCTGGGCATCGACATGTTCGATTGTGTTTTGCCCACACGCAATGCGCGCCACGGCGTATTGTACACTGCGGAAGGCATCATCCACATCCGCAACGCCAAGTGGAAAAACGATTTTGATCCGATCGATTCGGACAGTCCGGCCCCCACCAGTCGCCTGCACAGCCGGGCCTACCTGCGGCACCTGTTTGTGAACGAGGAGATACTTGGTATGCAGCTCGCTACCCTCCAGAACCTTTCGTTTTACCTTTGGCTGGTGGGTGAGGCGCGCCGCAGGATTACCGACGGGAGCTTTGCTGATTGGAAAAAAAATATGGTGGAAAAAGTGACTCGAAAACTTTAACACATGGTAGGGGGCACTTGCAATGCAATATTTGGCTTAAATTGCGCCCAGTAGGGTTATTGTTTTCCAAAAATCGAATTAATTGAGAAAAAAATACCCGTCCTTGGCAGCGTTTAAGCGTTATAAATGCTCTTAAGGTTTCCCATCAGAGCCAGGAAAACGACAACTTCACACACTTTAACAAAAAAAGTGTGGGTCTTTTCAACGGCCCTGCTTAATATTGTACGCGTTTTATTCAATCCTATTCTCGGTCTGTTTGTCTATGAAAAAAACTACTTTACACACACTAACACTTTGCTTGGTGATGTTGTCGGCTGTAACCCTACAGGCGCAGGACATTCACTTCTCGCAGTTCTACATGAGTCCGCTCAACCTCAACCCGGCCCTTACCGGTGTGATGAACTGTAACCAGCGCTTTGTGGCCAACTACCGCAACCAATGGGCATCCATCCTGAAGCAGAACGCTTACAATACCTACTCGGCGTCTTATGACCAGAAGGTACCTGTAGGCCGTTACGACTATTTCGGTGTGGGTGGTACGTTTTGGGGCGACAAAGCAGGCGCTTCCGAATTTGGCACACTTCAAACCCGTCTTTCGGGTTCGTATGCCAAAAAAATGGGTGGCTACCGCCGCAAAGCCCACTACCTCTCGGTTGGCGCCGATGCAGGTGTGAGCTGGCGCAGCATCAACAGCGCTGCCCTGCAGTGGCCCAGCCAGAACAACGGCGGTGGCCAATTCGATCCGAACCTTCCAGGCGAAGTCATCCCTGACGAAAAATTCACATTCCTCGACCTTTCGGTTGGCGCTTTGTGGTTCAGCGTGCTCGACGAAGACAACAACTTCTACTTCGGCGGTGCATTCAGCCACTTGAACCGTGCCGACCAGTCGTTCGGAGGTGAGGACCCCATTCCGCTGTACAGCAAATTCACTTTCCACGCAGGTGGTGAATTTATGGTAGCCACGCGTATGGGTCTTATCCCGGGTGTAGTAACCTTCTTCCAGGGCCCCTCCTTCCAGGTGAACGCAGGTAACTCGTTCAAATTCCTGCTTGGCAACAGCCGCCGCTACAATCAGGCATTCCAGCTTGGTGTTTGGGCACGTGTTTCCAACCAGCTCGATGACGGCAAACTTATGGATGCACTCATCCTGAGCACACGTTTCGACTACGAGGCCTTCACCATCGGTTTCAGCTACGACATCAACACTTCGAGCCTGTCCACCGCCACCAACGGCAACGGCGCGTTCGAGTTCTCGCTGGTGTACAAAATCTGCGGTCCAGAACGTCGTGGCGTTTACTGCCCGAACTTCTAAAACCACATCAGGTTTGTTTCAAGAGCCGCTCCGGAGATCCGGGGCGGCTCTTGTTGTTGCGGGCTGTGCTGCCCTTCCCCTTTAGGGGGAGTATCTCTGTAGAAAAGCATCCCACAGACGCCCGGCGCTCCGCTAGGAGCGCTATCTCCTCGAAATGGGCGTTTTTAACCATTCGGCCTGACCGATGATGTTGTTCGTTGAGTGCCGTGGCTCCGACACTTTTGGAGGAGATAGCGCTCCTAGCGGAGCGCCGGGCATGTTGTGGGATGCCTTTCTACAAAGATGCTGCCTCTAAAGAGGCAGAACGGCCACTTTTCCGGGCTTCCATCATCTAATAATTCAAAAAAAAATTGCACCTTCGCTTTCCCGGGTACGAAAGACACCGGGGTTTGCGTTTAATCCTTTTTTATTCCTAAAGCGCCGCCTTTTTCGGCGTTTGGCACGCTACAAAAACTGACACGATTATGTTTGGATCTACAAAACCTGCCGAAGACGCCAAAAAAACCGCCGGAGCCCTTACTTCCGGTAGCGCTCTGAATACCCATGTGAAAGGTACTGTTGTTGAAGGCACCGTGCGTTGCGAAAGCGACCTGCGGGTAGATGGAACCATCAATGGCAAATTGTTCTGCAAAGCTAAAGTGATTATAGGCCCAAGCGGCGTTGTCGACGGCGAAATCCGTTGCGAAAACG
>JADLBE010000083.1 GCA_020847915.1 Saprospiraceae bacterium
AATCCAAATCCACCCATGGATGATGTTGTATTTAATATGCCTGGAAAATAGAGAAATCAGTGCCTCACCGGCCACCCTGTCCGATATCGAACACCCACCGTTCAATATCGGACGTTTTTTTAAATAAAAATTACATTAAAATACTGAATATCAATATTTTAAATATTTGGCATGGGACTTGGGCATAACAATCAAACCCGGGACAATATGCTTCGCAATTATTTGACCATCGCCTTCCGTTCCTTGTTTAAAAACAAGGTCATCTCCGTCATCAACATTGTCGGCTTGTCGGTTGGGTTGGCATGTTTTGCACTTTTTGCGTTGTATGTTTTAAACGAATACAGTTTCGACCGTTTCCATAAAAATGCCGATCGTTTGTACGCGGTGTACGAAGGCATTGGTGAAATAAGCGGCATGCCTGCTCAAAAACTGACCAACCTGCCCATGCCGCTTGGTCCGGCTTTAAAAGCCGATTTGCCTGATGTTGAACGGTTTGCGCGGTTGCAGGGTGTGGGCGAAACCTTCCTGGTGCGCACCGCCTCAGGTATCGTGGAAGAGAAGGCGTGTTATGCCGATCCGGCATTTTTCGACATGTTCAGTTTTCCCTTTGTGTATGGGCACGCTTCCTCGGCGCTTGCAGCACCCAACAACGTGGTTTTGACCGAAAAAATGGCGCATAAACTGTTCGGGGAAGCCAATCCAACGGGCAAAACCGTGGAAATCAACATCCTCGGTGGCGATCGTTTCGAGCCATTTACGGTTTCCGGCATTGCACAGGATCTGCCTTCCAATTCTACCATCCAATTTGGCATCGTGATGCCGTTTGAAAAATTCGCCGCCACCGAACGCGGTAAGGCCGGCGCTACCGATTGGGGGAATCTGGCCATGCAAACCTTTGTGGAATTGCGTCCGGGTTCGGGCCTGGCGAACGACCAAAAACGCCTTGACCAGTTTTTCCTGAAATATTATCCCGACGTAGAAAAATCAGTACGCGATAACGGACTTTGGAACAAACCCGAGCCGCCTGTCAACTATGGCCTTGTTTCCATTCAATCGCTGCACCACGATCCGGTTTTGGGCATCAATCCAGCCCTTTCGCTGATTTTGCTGGGCATCGGCGGCATCATTCTGCTCATCGCCTGCATCAATTTTACCACCTTGTCCATCGGGCGCTCGGCCGGGCGGGCGCGGGAAATCGGCATGCGCAAAGTCATCGGTGCGAGTCGCGCACAACTTGCAAAGCAATATTTGGTGGAGGCTGTTTTGCTCAGCGGCATTTCAACTGCTGTTGGTTTGGCGCTTGCGATGTTGTTGTTGCCTGTATTTAATGCCCTGACAGACAAACAGTTGGCATTTAACTTCCAACAATTCCCCGAACTTTTTTGGCTTGTTCCGGGACTTGCTGTTGTGGTTGGTCTGTTGGCAGGCAGTTACCCGGCTTTTGTGTTGTCCGGTTTTTCGTCGCTCGAAACGTTGAAAAACAAACTAAAAATTGACGGTGAAAACTGGTTCACCAAATCGCTGGTCACCTTCCAGTTTGTATTGTCGGTCGGACTCATGGCATGCACGTTTATCATGCTTCGACAAATGCATTTTTTGCGTTCAAAAGACCTTGGTTTCAACCAGGAAAACGTGGTGGTGGTGAGCGCCGACGGTTCGGAAGACCCAACCAAAACACTCGCCCGATTTAGACAGGCACTGGCAAACAGACCGGAAATTGCAGGCATCGGCAGCGCGGAACTTTCGCTTGGCGCCGGCCAGGGTTTGAGCAATGTCAAGTTTGCTTACCAGGGACAGGACAAAATTCTGTTTGAATACGCCGTCAACGAGGAATACCTCCGTGTGTTAAATATGCCGCTGGTGTCCGGACGCAATTTCGATCCGGGCATCGTGTCGGACAGCGTGACTTCGGTCATTCTGAACGAATCGGCCGTCCGTGAATTTGGATGGACCAACGAAACTGCCCTTGGTCAGGTGCTCACGGGTTACAACATGCAGGACCCGAAACGCGATCCTGTGGTGATTGGTGTGTCGCGCGATTTCCATTACCGTTCGCTGCACGAAAAAGTGTACCCGATGATGTTTAACATGTTCCACGACCGGTTGCCCTGGCAATTTTTTGTGCGCCTCGCTCCGGGCGATCCGCGCCCGGCGCTCGACCACATGAAGTCGGCGTGGGCCGGCGTGGAGCCCATTTTGCCTTTCCGTTATGTCTTTTTGGACGAAAACCTTCGTAAGTTTTACGTTACTGAAACCCGCATGAGCACAACCATCGGTTGGGCAGGCGGCATAGCCGTGTTCCTGGCTTGTTTGGGTTTGTTTGGTTTGGCCACCCTTTCAACGCATAACCGCACCAAAGAAATTGGCATCCGGAAAGTGCTCGGCGCTTCGGTGGCAGCCATCACTGCGCTGCTGACCAAAGACTTCTTAAAACTGGTGGTGGTGGCCATCGTTTTGGCTACGCCCATCGCATACTATTTCATGCAACAATGGCTGGCTGATTTCGCTTACCGGATCGACATGTCGTGGTGGATGTTTGCGCTGGCAGGTGCGGCTGCTGTGGTGGTCGCATTTTTGACGGTTGGGTACCAATCGGTGAGGGCTGGTTTGGCCAATCCGGTGGAGAGTTTGAGAAGGGAGTAAAACCATCAATTTTTCTTAAATTCACAAAAATTAAATATGTAATAAAATTAAAAGCCAACTTTTTATTTACCATATTTGCCTACTTCTAAGAGCTTGTTCGGATTTCGGTTTTGAGGCGAGCGCGCGAAAATTTTATTCTAAAGAAAGCAAAATTTGCAGGGCTTGATCCCGATTTTCCCGGGACGTAGCCGGGCGCCTACAGCGAAAATTTTAACGCACTTTAAAATAAAATTTTCCGTACGTAGCCCAAAAGCCGAATTCCGAACAAGCTCTAAAACCCCAAACCGATGAAAAACAATAAATTTGCGTGGTTCATTGCGGGACTTGTTCTTATAACAACGCTGGTATTGATTCATGTTGCTTATTTGCACCATTTGGCTTCTGCAGACATCTATGCTGAAGACACATTTTTAAGTCAAACAACCAATAAAAACGCCCTTATTATTGTCGCACACGACGATGATGCCATCAGCATGTCCGGAACCATAGCTTATTTGACTAAAAATGGCTGGAACGTCAGGGAGTTGTGTTTTTACCAGGGCTGGAAGGACAAGGATGCCGTTCGTAAAATAGATCTGGAACGCGCCGCAGAACTTTTAGGCATGCAAGGGGTTGAGCATTATGATATTGAGTTAAGAAAAAACAGGGAAAAAATCGAAAAACCCTGGCTGCCGGTTCCCGTTAATCAGTTTGACAGCCTTTACAACAAGGAAATTGCCTTTGGGCATATTCAGGATTTTATTAACAAATACCAACCTTCCGTCATTTTTTCATTGGACGATATGATGGGCGGCTACGGCCACCCCGACCATGTTGTCATCAGCAAACTGGTAATTGAATATTGCCGGGAACATCAACGAGATTCAAATTTTGCTGTTGAAAGGATCTACCAGGCTGTTTTTGATCCAGCCATGAACGAGAAAATATTGAAAAACATGGAGGCTTTTCAATTGGCCAAAAAAGTTTACAACTATGAAAGCTCTCCAAAACCGGATGTTTTTATATCCCTGCGGGGCCGGGAATCCATCAAAAAAAAGGCCCTGTTGACCTACACAACAGAACAAAACAGTTTGACCAAAATATGGCCATATTACAACCTGTATCCGGCTGCTGTGTACTTTAAAATTTTTGATAAAGAATATTACCGGGTTTTGGAAAGGACGAATGATTATCGTTAACTTAAACGCCCCGTTACCGGGCAGTAGATACGCCTGGTTGATATTGAACCCATTACCTTTACCCCATTATCCTTTACCCTGCAACGCCTCCAAAGCCCCTTCCACATCCACCCCTTTTCCCAAAACACCTTTAAACAAATCGCCGCGTTTTGCAAGCATCGGCAACACATTTCGGATGGTGAAATCCGGGTTCCTGAGCCCGGATTTCACTTCTTCCCATTCCAGAGGCATCGATACCGGCGCGTGGGGTTTCGGACGCACAGAATACGGCGCGGCGACGGTGGCCTGGTCCTTGTTTTGCAAATAATCGAGGTACAATTTCCCTTCACGCTTTTTCACCGACCGTTCCAAACTCACGTGTTTGGGCATTTCGCTTTCCACCAATCCGGCGATCAAATGTGCAAAGTTGGTAGATTGTTCGTGGGTGTATTTTTGTCCCAACGGAATGTAAATGTGCAAACCTTCCGATCCGGAGGTTTTGCAAAAACACGGCACGTCCGCAGCTTGAAGTAAATCGTAAATGAGGCGGGCGATTTCAATAACGACTTCAAAGTCGGTTTTTTCGGACGGGTCCAAATCGAGAATGCACCAGTCCGGGTGGTTGGGTTTTTTAGCCGTACTGCTCCACGGATTCATTTCGATGCAACCCAAATTGGCCATGTACAGCAGCGTTGCTTCATCGCTGCACACCAGAAATTCTTTGTCCACATCCGGTTCTTCGTCGCTGCGGCAAGGCATGGTTTCCACCCAATCGGGCGCTTTATCGGTCACGTCCTTCTGATAAAAACTTGGTTTGTCAAAGCCATTCGGGTGCCGGTGCAGCGACATGGGACGGCCCACCAAATACGGCAAAATAAAAGGCGCAACCTGGTGGTAATAGTCCAGCAGATCGCCTTTGGTGATTTTATCCTCCGGCC